>DCVU01000083.1 GCA_002327415.1 Smithella sp. UBA2180 | reverse complement strand
ATATCTTGTTTTGCAAAGGTCTCAAGTCTTATGCGCGACAGCAAGGTCAACACTACTTGATGCTAAACTTGCTTTTAAAAAGTAATGGTCAGTTTATTAATAACTATGAAATCATCGTTAACTTTTGCTCCCGGTGAATCATAACCTTTGAAATAATCACCGGTGAATAAGTAACCTACGCCCAGCATATAGGAAAGGTTGTTGGTGATTTTGTAATTGCCGGTAAGGTCAATTTCCGTACCATAGGTGCCGTTGGCATAGGCGTATCCCAACTTAGAGGGATCCGGCTTCTTGTCTGCTGTTGCGTAAGAAACTGACAGCATGACATCCAGTTCGGGAATGGGTTTTACACCAATTCTGCCCTGACCAAACCAGGCATTAGTCATCGGACCGGTTACTACCGAACTGTTGTATCCGTTAATAGCTCCAACCCAGTTAGCTACATCATAATAGTTGAACATAATTAAGCAGGGATTCCAGTCACGTCCACCATCCAGAGTGCCTTCATTCGTATCTGAAGTCTTCGGATCATCACCGGATACATAAGCAATCGTAGCACCAACATAGACTGGGGCAAATGTTGCGGTGGCATCAATCCAGCCGCTGATACTTTCCAGTTTCTCATCACCTGTTCCGCTGTCATACTTCTTGTTTTTACCCGTTGCGTAATTAAATTCCGCCTGTAAATTTACCGGACCTATCTTCGCGATGGCGTAAGGTGTGAAGAGTAAATACGTTTTCATATACTTGTTGGGGTCCGGGCTTTTCTCAGCATAACGGTAGTAATTAACATTCAACCCGGCTTTGCCTTCCTTCCATGTGTAAACTCCTTCCAGACCGTATTTATCATTGTCACCATCGGTGAAAGTCGTGGTAGTAGTAACGGCTGAGTAGCTTTGATCTTTCACTTTCGTGTAGGCGGCATTAATCGTAAACGGAGCGTAAGTGTATGAATACTTGACTCTTGCAGCAGGAGCATAGCTATTGCCGAAAATTGTTCCAGTGCTGCCGTCATTCATAATACCGACATCAAATTTGCCAATAGGTGATACGTAATTAAGATAAACCCAGTCAATTGCAATGTTTTCATTCTCTGCTGCGGTCTCGTAGGAATCTTTTGCCGAGGTCGTTCCTGAAGAACTTCTCGCGCCACCCCAGATTCTTTCCATAACGTCAAAACGGGTAATCAGCTTCAAGCTGGGATCTATGATAAAGTCTGTTCCCACACGAAGTCTCTGATAGAAGAAGGCCGTGCTTGGGTTCGTCGAGCTATCGTCTACCTTGGTTTTGTTTAAATACATTCCAGCGGCGTAATATTCACCGCTGACCTTGACGTCAACCGCGAAAGCTGACACGCTGAAGGCCATAACCAGCCCCAGTGACAATAAAATTAGCAAAAATCTCTTCATTTTTTCCTCCTAAAATTAGATTTTCCCTAAAGGGATATTTTCAGGAGTACGTTTATACTCTTTGTGTTACACAATGATGACGATCCGGTTAAGATACAAAAATATTGCTGTTGGTAATAATTTCTTCTGATCAAAGTTGAAGATTGCTGGTTTGATGAAGGTGAGTTATTTATTTTCAGATAACAAACTCTGCCAAGTGTGACGTTCTAAAAAAGAACCGGGAACGTTTCGTTCCATTTCTTCGAAGAGCGCGAAAGGCACGGCAAAGGTCATTAAATTAGGATCGCCCAACTGCTTACGAACATAAACACGGGCGGAAAGATCGGTAAGTCCGGCAACTGCACGAGGCTTGGCTGATTTAGCTTCGCGATAAGGATAAATGCCTATTGTCTGACAGCCGGCGGCGTAGGGAATAATAACATTTTCATTATCGCCGCGGCCGTAATTGGCCAGAACTATCAGAGCGGATAGCTGATCGGGATTAACAAAGAAAATTATCGTCTGCGGTTTCTCTTTAGGCAGATCAATATCGGATAACGGGCAAAAAACAACATAAGTCGCTGGTATTTCGGTAAGAGGCAATGCATTGATAAATTTTTCGACTCGATCCGCGCTCTTAATATAACGCTCTCCATGCAGAAAATTATCGTAACTTTCCTGGGTCATGTAAGGCTTGATTTTTTCGGCAATCTCCATTCCACCCTGACGTTTAGCATTTCCGGTGGAAAGAAAATGACAAAATCCTTCTTCACCGCCCGGGAAATATTTATACTGGTTGCCGAATCCCAACCCCACACCGCCGCCGAAACAACCAAATGTTTTCTTATCAGCAACAGCGGTTTTACCCTTGGCCGCATGAACAGCCAGCCACATCACACAACCCCACTTGCCTTCGGAAAACTGCATGGTATCCGCAGGTTTTTCATCGGACCACATCAGTGCCACCGGCTGATACTTAAGTTGAATCGCTTTTGCTATTAAACTTTCCATATTGTTTTTTAAACACTTATTTAATAATATTTCAATTAAATTAATCTCTTAGATATTTTTCAAATAATTCTTTGCTCCAATTCAGTTGAGTACCTGCTGCCTGCAATGACGCAAGAAGCAAAGCTTCCGATATTTCCTCTTTTGTGGCGCCCGTAGCGAGTGCGTCTTTAATATGATGTTCTGTACAATGATTACATCTAAAAACGGAGGCAACAGCTATTCTTATTAATTCTTTTGTTTTCGCGTCTAAAACAGTTTTCTGTTTTGCAACATTGGAAAAATGCTGATACGCATTACCCAAAGGTGATTTTTTTAAATACCAGGGAGTTTCATTGTTCATAAAATTTCTCCTCATTTTTAAAAAGTATTTTGGATAATAGTTTATCTAAAAGGAATCTGTTTTTAATACACTAGTAATTAATTATTACCTTTTAGAAAAAACAAAAATACTTTCGTGCCTCGTCCCAACTGGCTTTCGATCTCCATCCTGCCGCCGTGTGCTATCATCAGATGTTTTACAATGGACAAACCTAAACCTGTACCGCCCAAATCCCGCGAACGAGACCTGTCTGTACGGTAAAAACGCTCACCCAAACGTTGAACTTCATCTTTGGGAACACCAATTCCCGTATCACTTACGGATACCACAGTATAAGCGTCAGTTTCATCCGCCGCAATGATAACCTGGCCTGACTCCGGTGTAAATTTAACCGCGTTATCCAAAACATTGACAAATATCTGTGCAAGTTTATCTTTATCAGCTTTGATCGGCGCAAGATTTTCGCGCACATTGTTATGAATAGTTAGATTTTTTGTCTTCGCTTTCGCTTCTACTAAAGAAATTACATTAGTTATGGCCGTATTTAACGAAACGCTTTCGAAGTTAAGTTTTACTTCATCCAGTTCAACATTCGATATCGTCAGCAGATCTTCAACCAAACGATTAAGCCTTTCGGCTTGTTTTAAAATTATATCAATAAATCTTTTCGTCTCCTCGATATTATTGATTGCACCGTCTTTGATTGTTTCCAGATAGCCAATAATTGCCGTAAGCGGCGTCCTGATTTCGTGAGTAACATTGGCCACAAAATCTATTCTAATCTTTTCCAGTTTTTTCAGCCGTGTTACATCGTGAAAGACAATCATCGTTTTTTCTTCTTCAGGATGATCTTTAACGGCAGAAATGCTTACGTTTAAAATTACCGGTTCTATATTCCCCAGGGTAATTTCACGGGACACACCCATGCGCGTTTCCTTGAATTCCATGAAAGCTTTTTGTAAATCAACGCTGCGAAAAGCTTCCATCAATGTCTTACTGTTCACATCACCGTATTGAATCGCCAGCATATTGCTTAAAACAGGACTGATAAACTCTATCAAATCCTGCGCATTAATAATCAAGACACCTTCGTTCATACTGGTGAAGGCCGCCATCATCTTGCTTTTTTCTTCATTGGCAATTCTTATTTTATCTCTTAATTCTTCAACCAGATAATTAATATTATCCGCCAGTGTCTTGGTTTCATCCGCCGTATCCAGAATAATCGTTCCCACCGGCTCGCCCTGCCGTAATTTTTCAGTAAATATTTCCATTGTTTTGATCGGTTCATATAAACGATAAGAGAAGAAAAGCGCTATAATAAGCGCAATAATCGCCACTATGAATATTGTAAGAAAAATATATTGATATACTTTGTCTATTATATTCTGAACCTCATGAAGAGGACGAGCCAGACGTATATAACCGGTAATTTCGTTACCATCCTTGACGGCTACCGCCACATAGAGCATATCAATCCCGATAGAATTACTATACCGGACTGATTTGCCTGTACCCCTTAGTCGTGCTTCCTGCACTTCAGGACGATTCAGATGATTTTCCAGAAGAGCGGCGTCTTTTTCCGAATCCGCGAAGACCTTGCCACGCGCATCAATCAGCGTAACTCTGGAATTAGATATCTTTGCTATTTGCTTTAACTGTTCGGAAGCTTTCCCTGAAGATGTCAGGTTAACAAGTTGAGAATAGGAAAATAATTCAGTCTCAATTTGTGAAGTGAGAACATCTTTTACTTCACTACGCATGAACACATCCAGCAGGAAAAAAGACAGGCAAATAATAACAAGATAACTAAAAAATATTTTGTAAAATAAATTCTTCTTCACGCGAATTCCCTTTAACTTATCTCTTTTGTAAGATGACGTACATTTTCACCGGTTATCATATAAGTTACCATATCCGCAATACCTTTGGCGTGATCGGCAATGCGTTCCAGATTTTTTGATACGTGCATAATTAGTAACGCTCTGTGAATGGATTTTGAATCTTCCATCATAAAAGTTAAAAGCTCACGGAATATTTGTTCATTAAGGTCATCCACTACCTGTTCTAACTGTCTGACTTTTTCAGCAACCTCCAAATTCCCGTTAATAAGAGAATCCAGAGATTTTCCGACCATCTCTTCAACAATGGCAGACATGCGGGGCAAATCAATATAAGGTTTTAGTTTTGGTTCTTCATTGAGCTGAATCGCCTTTTCGGCAATGTTCACCGCCATATCGCCAATTCTTTCCAGATGTCCGGTAATTTTAATTGCCGTAGTAATAAACCTTAAATCTATCGCCGTAGGCTGACGTAAAGCCAGAATTCTGATACACCTCTCTTCCAATTCAGTATCCAGTTTATCAATTTCATCATCATTTACTACGACTTTATTCGCCACCTCCGTATTTCTTTCAGCCAGAGATTGCATGGCCAGATGAATAGCCTTTTCAGTCAACGCACCTAGATATATGAGGCCGTTTTTTATTTCCTGCAGTTCCATTTCATAATGCGAACTTGTGTGCTTTCTTTCTTCCATAGTAATTCCTCCAGTTGATGCTTAGCCGAATCTGCCTGTTATATAATCTTCTGTGTGCTTTACATCTGGATTGGTAAATATTTTTTCCGTCTTATTATACTCAACCAGGTTTCCCAGGTAAAAAAATGCTGTTTCATCGGAGATTCGCGCTGCCTGCTGCATATTATGAGTAACGATGATGATTGTATAGTTTTTTTTCAATTCTTCAATCAATTCTTCTATTTTGGCAGTGGAAATCGGATCGAGCGCTGAAGTTGGCTCATCCATCAGTAAAATGTCCGGCTTCATTGCCAGCGCCCGGGCAATGCAGAGCCGCTGTTGCTGTCCTCCGGAAAGATTCATGGCGGATTTATTTAAAATATCCTTGACTTCATCCCACAATACGGCCCGTTTTAAACTCTGTTCCACCAAAGTATCCATATCTTCAACGCCAATTCCGGTTAGTTTGGGACCGTAAGAAATATTATTATAAATCGTTTTCGGAAAAGGATTGGGCTTTTGAAAAACCATGCCTATCTTGCGGCGTATTTCCACCGGATCAACATTCTGAGCATAAATATTTTTTTCCTCAAAGAGAATTTCTCCTTCGACCCTGGTCCCGTCAATCAGATCATTCATGCGATTCAAAAGCCGTAACAGTGTTGATTTACCGCAACCGGAAGGACCGATCAGAGCGGAAACCTTGTTTTTTCTGAAGTTCATCGTTATATCCGTCAAGGCACGCGACTGCCCGTAGTAAAAGTTAACTTTATTCAATTTAATGATGATATCGGAATCCATTCTTACCACCTTTTATTTTTTCTCATATAGCTGCGAATGATTATCGCGATCAGGTCGATACTCAGAACAACCGCTACCAGAACAAGCACTGTTCCAAACTGGATGGGCCGTGTCGCCTCAATGTTCGTGCCAGCTGTGGCCAGCACATAAATGTGATACGGCAGAGCCATCACCTCGTCAAAAATTGAACCGGGCAGTTTGGCGGTGAAATACGCGGCAGCGGTGAACATGATCGGCGCGGTCTCTCCTGCGGCGCGGCCTATTCCCAAAATAGAGCCGGTTAAAATTCCAGGCAACGCGTTGGGTAAAACAATACGGTAAATTGTCTGCCACTTGGAAACGCCCAATGATAGCGACGCCTCGCGAAAAGTCTGAGGTACAGATTTGAGGGCTTCTTCCGACGCGCCGATGATTGTCGGCAGAATCAGGAAACCCAAAGTGAGCGAACCGGACAGAATGCTCGATCCGAATTTCAAAAAGATCACAAAAAAACCAAGTCCGAATAAACCAAAAACAACCGAAGGGACACCCGCCAGACAATTAATCCCGACTTTTATCAAACGGATCACTTTGCCCTGTCTGGCATATTCCGTCAGATAAATAGCCGACACAATACCCAGGGGCAAACCAACAGCAATTGCGCCGATGGTGAGATAAATCGTGCCGAGAATTGCCGGCATGATCCCGCCCTTCGTCATGGAATCCGTAGGAGGCTTGGTGATAAAGTCCCAACTTATTGCTCCGATTCCATTCACAATAATATAAAACAGTATGCCGCCCAGAGCCAAAGCGATAATAAATGCCGATAAACGCACAGCGCCGAAAAAAATAGACTGTTTAAAATATCGCCACTGCATGGAATTATTTTTGAATGACTTCATAATATTTTCCATTAAAGTGTCCCTGACCCGATCTGCCGGAATTTGTGGGAAACGTAATCGGCAATCAAATTAAATGCCAGTGTCAGGAAAAATAGAACAATACCGATGGCAAAAAGCGCCTGATAGTGGGCGCTGCGAAAAGGCGCTTCACCCATTTCCGCGGCAATACTTGCGGGCATCGGACGAACTGAATCAAAGAGACCCTCAGGAATGGCGGCAGCACCTCCGGCGACCATCAGGACCACCATGGTTTCTCCTATGGCTCTGGCCATGCCCAGCATTACAGCCGTGGAAATACCGGACAGAGCCGACGGAATAATAACCCGTGTAATGGTCTCAAATTTAGTGGCGCCCAGAGCATACGAAGCTTCTTTGAACTCACGGGGAACGGCATAAAGGGCATCTTCCGAAATACTGGAAATTGTCGGTATGGCCATAATAGCCAGAATCATGGAAGCATTAATTATATTCAGGCCGGTGGGAAGATCAAAAGTATCTTGCAGCCAGGGAGCCACCACAACCATCCCGAAAAAGCCAAGGACAACGGAGGGTAATCCGGCCAAAAGTTCAATAACTGATTTAAGAATTTCCTTAATGCCCTGTGGTGCGATTTCAGAAATATAGATAGCAGCCATCACACCCAGCGGCACGGCGATACTCGTGGCCATAATCGTTACGATCAGCGAACCGATTATCAAAGGAAAAATTCCAAAGGAAGGCGGATCGTAGGTCGGATACCATTCCATTCCCAATAAAAAATCTTTTACAGATACCTTGCCGAATATCGGCAGACCTTCCCGGAAAAGAGAAAAAACAATCAGACCCAGGACAACAATAGAAACGAGAGAGAAAGTAAAAAAGACATACTTGATGATTATTTCTTTTGTATGTCTGTTCATAATATTTCCTTTAAGAATTAAGCCTGCGTTTCACAATCACGGGTATGAAACCCCAAAGCAAGCTTTGGGAATAAATTCGAAAGCTCGCTGCGGGGTATTATACCCTCCGCGTTGCGGGATTGTTCCCAATAGCCTTTGGCTATTGGATAATTCGACTAACGCTTCAAACTTCACTTCGTTTGTTTTCAGCGTGTCTCATTACAACTTACCAATTCCGCTGCGCCTATAGTGACCCCATGGTGCCCTTCAGGGTATTTAGGTTATTCGCTTTCGGAATTGGAGTTTCACAATAAATACGGGCGGTCAAATTTAATATCAGCCAAATTCTTTTTCGATCCAATCTTTTATTTCATCACGAATACGTCTGTATTCATTAATTACATCTTCAGGCTTTCCTTTAAATTCTGATGGATCGGAAAACCCTTTGTGCAGGTGTAAATTTCCTCCCGGAAAATACGGGCAGGATTCTTTGGCTTGATCGCAAACCGTAACTACACAGTTAAATTTGGTATCTTTAAAAATATTTAATCCCTTTGACCGACAATTACTGACATCAATGCCAATTTCACTCATCACCGATATAACAAGAGGATCAATTTGCGTGGGATCGGAACCGGCGCTAAAGGCCGTATACCGATCCCCGTAAATTTTATTTAAAAGCGCTTCTGCCATCTGCGACCGGACCGCGTTGTGAGTGCAGACAAATAATACGCTTTTCTTGAAAAAACCAGTTTTCACTGCAATTCATTAAAGGCGTATATTTTACTTCTTGTTTTTACCGGATTTCTTTGCATCCATCAAAGGAACAAAACCCTCTTTGACAACAATTTTCTGACCTTCCGCAGATTTGACAAAAGCAATATATTTCGCCACGTCACCAGTTGCATCGCCATCGGTGTACATATAAAGCTCGCGGGACATCGGATATTCTTTTGATAGAGCTGTCGCAATGGAAGCGGTTACGCCATTTACTTGCAATGGTTTCACACTTTTGTTGACATAGCCAATGCCCAGATAACTAATGGCATAGCGGTTTTTTGCCACCGCGGTAACGATTGCGCCATTAGAAGCCAGCATCTGCGCCTTGGGGGTCACCTTGGCTTTTTTCATTACGAAATGATCCCAGGATTCAAATGTGCCGGAAGAAGAATCGCGGGAGATGACCACAATCTTTAAATCTTCGCCGCCAACTTCTTTCCAGTTGGTTATTTTGCCCTGATAAATCTGGCTGAGTTGATCAACTGATAAATTTTTGACTTTGTTTTTGGGATTCACAACCGGAACAATCGCGTCATTTGCCACCACATTGGCAACAGGATTTACACCTTTTGTCTTGGCCAGTTCAACTTCTTCCTTCTTAATTTCCCGAGATGATGTGGCAATGTCCGTTGTCTTGTCTATTAACGCTTTAATGCCTTCACCTGATCCGCCACCGGAAAGCGATATCTGCACTTCCTGGTGTTTTTTCATAAAGGCTTCCAGAGTGCCCTGAGCAATAGGCAAAACTGTGGTTGATCCTTTGATTACAATTGACGAACCGGCAAAAGATACTCCGCTCATCAGCGCGAAAGCTACCATCGCCAATACTGTTTTCTTGAAAATACTTAACATTGAGTTTTCCTCCTGATTTTTTAATTTTCAATACTTTTACAGGATTAATGTTACAGTTTGATGACAATGGGATGAATATGTAATAACAATAAAAAGAATATATTTTTAAATGATCTCAAAAACAAAGCTGTAAATACTAACTTTTCGAGACGACTTTGTAAAAATTACCAGAGGCAAGGCGCGCGAGTCTTGAGGAATGAGGCCTACTTTTAGCGTAGGCCGCAGTGACAAAATACGTAGCGGAACGCAGCACATGGTTTTTTTACGAAGTCGTCATTTCTTATCGGCAAATTTATAACCAAATCCCCTGACAGTCAAAATATACTGCGGGTTTTCCATATCCTTCTCGATCTGGCTGCGTAGACGCCTGATGTGCACATCAACCGCACGATCGGTGATAAAAGTGTCATCGCCCCAGACGTGATCAAGAATCTGGTTGCGCGAATAGACACGGCCCCGATTACGAGATAAAAAGAAAAGAAGTTTGAGCTCCGTCGGGCTTAGTGTTACCGGTTTACCGCTGATTTGTACCAAACAGGAAGCATAATTTATTTTCATATCTTTATATTCGAATTCTTCATTACCGGTCTTTTTCTCTACATCTTGCATGCGCCGCAGAATACTGCGCACTCGCGCAACAAGTTCCTTCACGCTGAAAGGCTTGGTTATATAATCATCAGCTCCTATTTCAAGACCGAGCACCTTGTCCAATTCATCGGCTTTCGCTGTCAACATTATGATAGGCAAATCAGCAGTAGCCGGATTGCCGCGAATAGCCTTACAGACATCAATGCCGTTCATGCGGGGAAGCATCAGGTCGAGGATCAATAAATCTGGTTTTTGCTTTTTTGCTAATGCAACAGCCGATTCACCATCATAGGCCTGGATAACGGAAAAACCCTCTTTTTTCAGATTGTATTCTATCAATTCAACGATATCTTTTTCGTCGTCAACAACAAGGATTTTCTTCATAAAATATTTAGAGGATACGAGAAAACTGGTTTTCCCTTCTGCATCAAACAGAAAAGACTGTAAAAAAACTCTTACACTTTCTTTAATTAGTCATCAAGATTTGATGGCTATAAAAGATAATCAATTCGGTATTACTTTAAAAACTTCATCTCCGGGACGAACGCGGTCGGAGACTTTAATGCCGATAAAATCACCGGCAACAGCTTTGGGTACGGATTTATTATCCACTTCCATTGATTGAATCACATCGGTAAAATCAGTGGTGTGGCCGGAGAACTTGAGGCTGTCGCCAACACTTACCTCCCCTTCCGTTATCTTTACAGCGGCTACGGAAGGTTTCGGAAAATACTTTATTACTTCGCCAATTTTCTTTTCTGCCATTACGATACCTCCTTCTTCTTTATCATCTGAGGTTTGATCATAGATTGACAAAAACTTCCCTTTTCGTTTGCGAGTATAAGAAATTTGGTTTTGCATGTCAATTAAATTAGAGACCAACTTCTATGGAATTCTGTTCTTGATCCCTCAATATCTTCACCAAATCTTTCACTTAATGTCATCATACTGAAATATTGAGATGCTATTTTACTGCCGAAATTATGGAAAGAAGGCCAAAAAGGAGTTATTAAACTTGAGCAAAATGAATAGCAGCTTAGTTCAATATCCGCTTAAAACGGATACATCCATAACAAAATCAACCAGAGAGCTGATGCATTTGATCGGCATTCAATATGACCGGTTGGGAATAAACGTTGGTTCGCTCCCTTTTGCTCCTGCAGACGCTACGGCCGGAAGCGAATCCGAAATGCAGACTGTTGTCATTGGCAAAAGGGCAGATGTCGATCTGCCGCTCGTCATAGAACAATCCAATTATCTGACGAATATTCGCAAGAGAGCCAAATCCGGTGACACGTCAGCAAAAAGCATGACCGATCTGGAACAATATTTAAACGCAAACAATGAAGATATATGGGAGAACAGCTGGGTGCGCTTCCCCAGAAAAAAGTTGGGTAAATATGCGGAAGAAATATTACAATATGATCTTTCAGCGGATAAAGATCATCCGGCAAAAGGTAAACGCGCTGATATCGACCGTTTTCTATATAAACAAAACGGCGAAGATTTTGTCCGCATGCCTGTCAGTTATCTTTTGAAACTATCGCTGGCCGAGATAATAGGCTTATCAGACCGGAACAATCCATTGATTGGTAAAACCGGTCTGAAGGTCATGGACAATTTTCTCAATGATAATACATCACCGGAAACATCATCTTTCTATATCATCTCCGCGCTGTCCGCAAACAGTATAGGCAGAAATGTCGCCAAAGAAATGGCGATACGCTATCTTTTGGGACAGATTTTGATCATGTATGCCAACAAAAAATTTGCGCTCCAGGAAAACGGCCAGGAAGCATTGATGTTTTTTTCGCCACATCCACCAGTCAGGCAGAAAATTTTAAGTAATTGTATTTCCGATTCGTTTTATCGTGAACTTTTTATGAATCCCTGCCTTTCCGGGTGGAATAAAGGAGAAGAAAAAAATGAATATATGCACCTGTGTCATCGTGTGCTGAGCCGCAGCCAGTTTAACGCCGTGCTAAAACTACGGGAAGCGGGAATCAATACCAGTAATCTGGTTTCACTGCCTAATCTCTCCAATATCAGTCTGGCCAACAACGGCACTCATGTCAGTTTGGGCAGTTTGAAACTGAGTTCACTGCTTGGCGACTCATCCTCCGGCTATACCCGGCATCATGAAAAATATCTGGGTGACCTGGTTGTAAAAATTACGGAACATTTCCTTCCTCTTTTTGTCGGCACTTATACCGCAGCACCTTACCGGCTTGCCTTTGAGGATTTTCACCCCGAAAAGGCGCTCGGTTTTCTGCCGCACGAGTTGGATTATACTCATCTGCGCATGCTCTGGCGGCGCTGGCAAAAAAAAGCCGATCTCAACATCGTGGGATATCCGCTGACACCGTTTGGACCACGCAGGCTTGATCAAATGGTTAGTTCAGCCTTTCAGTTAACAGGAGATTTCGTACCCGATTTTCGTTTAATCGATTATCTTGTGGCCATCCTGAGCACGGATAAAAGCCCGGCGCTTAACGGCAAACTGCAAAATAGTCAGCAGCTAAAACAAGATCTTGCCGACCTCGGTGTCTTTGATACCAAAATGTCACTCTACCTTTTCGATAAATTGCGTGAATACGACAATATGGGTTTTTCCGGTTTTGAGGGACGCCACTACAGTTTGTTTGACAGCTTTATGCCGGATATGAGCCAGGCAGTCAGCCTGCAAAATCTTATCTACCTCCTGGCATTCAAATACATTGCCACAGGCCGGATCGGCCATGAAAACATACCGGACGATCCATTTATTGAAAGTGAAAGAAGACAGATTATTTTTGGCAGCGCGATCGGTATTCCCACTTTCTTTGTGCATCGAAATACAGGTAATACTTTCCTGAAGCGTATTGTTGAAAAAACGCAGAGGGTCCGGTCAAGCCGCCGCTATAGCGGATATGACAGAATTTACAACATAGAATACCGGCGTGCCTTACTGAATATTATTCGCCATGATGCCGCCGATATAATCGAAATGCTCGGCATGCGAGAAACCATTTTAGATCTGGAATTCCGAATCAATGAGCCGGATAATTTCGCTGCCTCTGGTAAACTAACCAGCGGAATTCTGAACCAGGCTAAGGCAAAATCACCAATGAATCTTCCAGCGGACACATTTAATCTGGCTGCGGAAAAATACTATCGCACGGTGTTACGCAAACAGCATATAAAGGAATCTTTTGATATTCTGCGCGAAGATATCGTTAAACTGGATCAAGCGGTGAGCGGTATCAGCCATGAAATGAGAAATTTACTGCATAGTATCCTGCAGGGGAAAAATCCGGCTTCATTTATGGAAACCGCGCAAAGCGAAGTAATACTGGGAAAGACAGAGCCACAGACGCTGGAAAAACTTGTCTACCTTATTCTGGCATACATACATTACAAAAATAATTTTTATTCTAAATTTCAGGAATCTCATTATTGGGAAATAAATTATGGAAAAACTGCACAATAAACTAAAAAAGGTAATCAGATATCAATGAAAAACATGAAGCATCAATATATTGAACGCAATACAAGACAAGTTAATACAGAAACACTATACGGAAATCAGGCTGTTCAGTTTTTATACTCAAATATACGCGAACAGTCTCCCTGGCTTTTTCGCAGACTAACCAGTGCAAGAGTGTCCCGCTTTTTGAGTTACATAAACTATTACGGCATTCTGGCAGATAGAATGAAAGACCATTTGAATCTGCAAACGATCCTGAATATCAATGACGAAGAGTGTGTTGATCCGCCGGAAAAGATGGATACTTTAAGGAAAATATTTGAGCGTAAAATCCGTTACTGGCAATGCCGCCCCATGCCTAATGATCCACTGGCAATTGTTTCGCCTGCTGATTCCCGGATGCTCTTTGGATCTTTTGCCGAAACATCAAGTATATTTATCAAAGGAAAATTTTTCGACTTCGAAGAAATGCTGGGACGCAACAAAGGAACATGGCTTACCGCTTTTCAAGATGGTGATTTTGCCGTTTTTCGTTTGACGCCGGAAAAGTATCATTACAATCATACTCCGGTTGCCGGCAGAGTTATAGACTTCTATCAAATACCCGGCTCTTACCATGCCTGCAATCCCAATGCTGTCGTATCGGTAGTTACTCCTTATTCCAAAAATAAGCGGGTAGTGACCATCATTGACACTGATGTAGAGGGAGGATCTTATGTAGGTATTGTCGCCATGATTGAGGTCGTGGCCTTAATGATCGGCGACATTGTTCAGTGCTACAGCGAAAAGGAATATGAGAACCAGCTGTCCGTGGGAACAGGAATGTTTGTTAAAAAAGGTATGCCCAAGAGTCTGTTTCGTCCGGGAAGCTCCACAGTGGTTTTGATCTTCCAAAAAGACAGGGTGAGGTTTGCCGATGATATTACCGCCAATATGTCTTATCCGTATGCCCAAAGCATCTTCTCACTTGGGTTCGGTAAATCACTGGTCGAAACCGACGTCAGAGTAAGGTCATACATTGGTAGCGCATATGCACATAAAGGGTCTAATTAATATTTCTACAAAACATGAAACAGGAGGTCGTTATGAACAAAGATAAAACAGCTTATATTCGTAATTTTCTGGTTCAAAAAATGGAAGATTTACGCACTTCAGCTAATGATACAATAAGCAAACTAACAATAAGCGACGATAAATTTGCTGATCCCTCTGATCAGGCCGCAGCTGAGACAAGCAAAGATGTTGAGCTTAACTGCCGGGATAAAGAATGGCATTTACTACTCGACATAAAAGAAACCATCATGCGCATTGATAGCGGGCTATTTGGAGTTTGCGACCATTGCGGCCGTCCAATATCGCAAAAAAGGCTGATGGCCGCACCGATGAGCAAGCTTTGCGTAATGTGCCAGGAGGAAATTGAATCCCAGCATAACAAACAAAAACACAGACGCCAATATGTAGGTAGAATCTCATATAGTCATGCTTGATGAAATTTTTATAGCAATTCTTTTTTTTGCCTTAATGTTAATTTTCCGGTGGGCATTTCAGACTCTGCCTGATGAACGATGGCAAATCATCGGTTGCCTTCCATACATGAAGCTGACAGATGGAAGCTGGCAGGGATGGAATCTGACCTGGTACGGCTTTTTTAACGCCGTAGCCGTAGTATTTGCCGTCTGCATGTTTCTAATTATGACAGGGTCATTGTCCATACCGCTTATTGCCGGTTTATCTTTGTTGACTCTGCTTCTCGCAATTTGCCTGCCTGCGGCAAAAATACTGGCTTTTTTAATTGAGAAAAAGTCCAACACTTTTACTGTCGGCGGCGCATCATTTATCGGTATCATTGCCGCACCGTGGATCATTTCATTTACCAATGCAACAGCAGGAAAATGGCTGAGTTTCAACATTCCCCCAATAAATGCTCTGACCGCCATGTCGATTGCATACACGCTGGGCGAAGGAATCGGCAGACTGGCCTGTATCAGTTTCGGTTGCTGCTACGGAAAACCTCTGGCAGATTATTCCCCTTTGATCAATAAAATATTTCAAAGACATAATTTTATTTTCAGCGGTAAGACAAAGAAGATCGCTTATGCTCATGAGCTTGATGGACAGCAAGTCATTCCAGTACAGGCGATAACAGCCGTAATTTACAGTTTAACAGGCCTCGCTGGCTGCTATCTTTTTCTCAAAGGTTTTACGACTGCTGCTTTTGTTTTGACATTGATTGTAACGCAACTCTGGCGGGCATTATCTGAATTTATGCGCGCTGATTACCGCGGGGAAGGGAAAATATCCGTCTACCAGATAATGGCTTTGATTGCCTGTTTATATGGCTTTCTCATTGTGTATATATTTAATGAGACGTCCGCAGGCACACCGGATTTAGTACTGGGAGTTGCAGCCCTATGGAATCCTGCTTTACTTATCTTCCTGTTGGCTTTGTGGGTAGCCATCTTTTTCTACTCGGGGAAAAGCATGGTTACTACATCACTAATAGAAATTCATGTGCTCAGGGAAAAAATCTAACCGTTATGAGTTTTCATGAAGTTAAAACGCTTTTTCATTATATTCATTTTATTAACCGCATCCGTTTTCTGTTTTTATTTTTTATTCGGCAACAGAGTTCCCAATCCAATATCGTCATTGGAAAAACTGATCGGCAATCAAGATTTTTCCACGCAATGGCACAAAATTAAAA
>DCVU01000116.1 GCA_002327415.1 Smithella sp. UBA2180 | reverse complement strand
TGTTCTTCAAATGGATCAAGCAGCAGCTGAGGATAAAGGCATTCTACGGCACTTCTGAAAACGCGGTAAAAACTCAAATATGGATTGCCGTCTCTGCTTATGTGCTTGTTGCCATCATTCGTAAACGACTTCATCTCGAACAGACTCTCTACACAATTTTACAAATCCTGAGCGTCATACTATTTGAAAAAGTTACACTAGATCAACTATTTGCAAATTTCGATTACAAAATATGCGCCGATTTCAAAAAACATCTTTACAACTAAATGAATTTATTCGTTTATTAAACGGACAGCAATGATGAACAATAAACTACGAAGGAAGATGTTTACTCTGTGGCTCTATATATAAAGGAAGCAGCAGAAAGTTATTTGATAGTTTTTAATCCTACTGATACTGAAAAACAAAAGCAAGTTTTTTACCTATCCTCTACGTGATGAATAATTTGGTGCTACAATAATATTAAGGAGAAAATGTAATTTTTACAGAATCGACAGCGATAATGCCTTTCGTCCGGTTCCTCTGAAGACCAAAAAATAATAACTGTTATGTTTCACGTGAAACATCTTATCCTCAGATCAAAAAATCACGGATATGAGCCGCAACGCAAGTTTCGGGAACATTTCGCAGTAAACGTTTGTTATGCTCCACCTATACGGGATAATCCAACTTCCCTGCCAACTACGTTGGCGGGATTGTTCTTCTTGCGCGTCGAGCTTCATTTTTTTCGCTCTCAGAGGGAGTCACAATAGCTTAGCACGGGGGATCTTTCCGGTATGTACCGTAGCCAAAGCTATTGGATAGTTCGACTTACAAAACTAGGTTCACTTTGTTCCTGCATTTTGAGTCTTTCTACGACTAACGTTTCCTAGCTCTAGCGAGTCTCATTAAAAAAGGGCAGGTTTCTTAAACCTGCCCTTTTTGTGGCTAACACAGATTCGGTGCTCTATTCTATGTGCAATCCTACAAAGAAATTGGCCTTGCCGCGTTTAACTAAGAGCATAACACCTTTCTTTGGGGCAGCCTTGCTCATTTCCGAGTTGTATTGTTTTATGGATGTAATTTTTGTTTTGTTGACTTGAGCAATTATGTCGTGCGATTGAATACCTACGTCGTCCGCCGGACTACCCTCTTCTACATCGGCAACTATTACGCCGGCATCTTGAGGAATGCCCAGTTGTTTAGCGATGTCTTTGGTGATTTCCTGTACAGAGATTCCGAAATATTCACCTGCCTTTTTAGTCAGAGCAATTTCGGGTTTGTCTTTTCGCTCTACCACATTCACTTGAAATAATATTTCTTTGCCATCGCGCAGGGCTTTAATAGTTGCCTTTTCGCCAACATGTAGAGAGGCGATTATCAGGAGTAATTCATGCGTGTCTTTAATAGGTTTCCTATTTATTTCTATAATTATATCACCAACTTTAATACCAGCTATGTCTGCAGGATCTCCTTTAAAAACATCGGAGACTAACGCACCGTTCTTATTTTTATGATTAATGTTTTTTGCTATATCTTCTGTAATGTTCTGTATGGAAATTCCCAGCCACCCTCGCGTTACTTTACCTTTTGTTTTCAGGTCTGCCAAAATACTTTTTGCCATGTTTATCGGTATGGCAAAACCTATACCTTGTCCTTGGGCAACAATGGCCGTATTGATGCCGATAGCTTTTCCGGCCATGTTAAATAACGGTCCTCCGCTATTGCCGGGATTAATGGAAGCATCTGTCTGAATAAAATTATCGTAGGCACCTGCTCCAATGACACGTCCTTTGGCGCTGACTATACCGGCGGTAACGGTTTGTTCCAGGCCAAAGGGATTGCCAATGGCGATGACCCACTCGCCTACTCTTAACGCATCGGAGTCACCAATTTCGACAAAAGGCAAGTTATTCTCAGGTTTTATCTTAATTAAAGCAATATCGGTTTTTGTATCGGTGCCAATAACTTTTGCTTCGTATTCCTTGCCGTCGGAAACTTTTACCAGAATTTTGTCTGTCTGTTCTACAACATGATTATTGGTAAATATGTAGCCGTCGCTGCTTATAATAAAACCGGAACCAAGGCTCCTTTGTTTAAATTCGCGTTGAGGCATATCGCCAAAAAAGCGTTCAAAGAAATCATCTCCGAAAGGTCCGCTGAAAGGCGATCGGCCAAATGGTGAACCTGATCCGTTTCGTCCTTTAAATATTTTTGTTGTACTGATATTTACTACGGCAGGCTTAACTCGCTCGGTTAGATCGGAAAAAGAAGCGGGAGTGCTTCCATCCGAAGGAGACACTGCTGATGCTGTTTGAATTTCCGGCGCACCAGAAGGGAAAAAGGAAGATCTTAGAACTTCTACAAAAGAAACAATGAAAAATGCGATCAAACATGCCATTAAGAACATAAAAAATGTTTTACGATTTTTGTTTTCCATATTATCCTCCACTATATTGGTAGAAAATTAAGGCTATTTTGCCACTTTGTTTAAAATTAATTTGTTTAACTGCCTGAAGTAATATAACGATAGCTTTCTTTTTGTCAATGAAATATTCTTAGATTTTAGCTGTTTGAAGTCTTGACCATCATGTGTTAGTATCATAGAATTAATTAAGGAATTTGGATTTATGGCTTTTTTGGAAAATATAGGGCGTTGGCAATAAAATTTATAAAATCATCTACCGCCATTATTTACTTTGCCTGGAAAGTTTTATTCCGTATCTTTAAACCGTAACACTTACAACAGCACTATGAGTACAGTGTTAGTTGATAAAATATACTTTACATCCGTACAAATATTGCCAATTTTTCTAATAGTTTCAATAGTTTTTTGTTCTCTGCTTATCGGCGTTCTTTTCTCCAACTAAAACAATTAGTGCTCACACAATATTTTGGCCATATTTTAATGGGTTTTATTGTTACCGAATTTTCTCCATTTATAAAGGTGCTATTAATAACTTTACGTTCCGGTTCCGCCACCAACACGGAAATAGCTGTTATGAAGGTCAGTAAAGAAATGGGTTCACTGGAAGCATTTCGTATAGATGTAATCAATTACCTCCTGGTGCCAAGAGTAATTAATGGAGTAATATCAATAGTTTTATTGAGTACTCTGTTTTCTGTAGCTTTGCTGGGCAGCGGCTTTTTATTTTCAAGGTTAATTTTTGCATGGGTATGGATGCATATTCAAACATTTTATTAAATTCGGCAAATTTTTCTGATATAATAATAGCGCTGTTGAAGAGTATTGTTTTGGGTTTTTTTATCATTTTAATTCCGATTCGTTTTGGTTTGCAGGCTTCTCACGAGCTTACCACTATTCCTATCGTTGTTTCTCGTGGCATGGTCAATGTCTTTACCGCCATTCTGACTATTGAGGTGTTGTCATTAATCATAACACTACACTACCGTCCGGTTAATAATCGAACAAATTCATTTTGTTGTAAAGATGTTCTGAGACCTTTAAATTTTGTAAAATTTGATTAAGGTTTTTTCATACCCGGTTTTTCTAAGAAAACGAGACCTATTTGAGTAAATTACCAACAGATAATGACCAACTTTTTAACTATGGCGATAAAATTAACCTCAAAAAGTTCAATTGTGGGAACTGTTACTTGGTTTATCTGTCCGTTTCTTCAATTCGGGCAGACCTCTCCCTCTATTTACACCGTCCCGAGGATTTTCTCACCCCGGAATAGATTGAAAGCCATCTGCCGGAAGAGAACATCAATGGCATTCTTGGCAATCCTAGTAAAATGGGCGCGGAAAGCATTGTTGTATAAATGGCTTAATCCGAAGTACTGTTCCACTATGTAACGCTTTTTCGATATTTGTTTGTTCCGCTCTTTCTCATAATCGCTTAGTGTCGTTGACTTTGTGTCCTTTCGCATGATGCCGTCGGCAATGCCGTTCAGGTGCAGAAAGCCGTTTTTGGGTTCGCTATAATAACCCTTGTCGGCGTAAACCTTCTTGATTGGCTCTTCTGTATGGCAACTGGCGGTAACACAGAAGGGGAGATAGATGCTGTCATTCACCTAAGACGGAGTGAGTTCTGTGGCAAAAACAAATCCGTAATTTGTATCCACGGAGGCGTGTTCCTTCAAACCGTAGTGGGGTTTTTATTCTTGACGACCCCGTCCGAATCCAGATCACGAGGGAACTTAAGGGGTTTCCCGTTCTTGTCCAATTTGTCCTCCGGGATATCTCGCTTCCCCCGTTGCTTCTTGATTTCGTCGTTGCTGATAGGATGGGAGGCCGACTGAATCAGGCGGGCGCCTACGGCCACCCCTTCATTGATGCTTAAACCTTTCCGGGAGAACTGCTGAAGTATTATTCGTAATGCTCCTATGACCTTCATCTTTTGAGACAGGGGAAATTGAAAGTTCAGGTAGTTATGCAAAGCTCTCGTTCTTTGAAATCGGCGCATATTTTGAAATTGAAATTTGCAAATAGTTGATCTAGTGTAACTTTTTCAAATAGTGTGACGCTCAGGATTTGTAAAATTGTGTAGAGA
>DCVU01000166.1 GCA_002327415.1 Smithella sp. UBA2180 | reverse complement strand
TACTCGTCTGCAATTGTCTTAACAGCCCAGGGAAATGTTGAATGGGCAATGCGGGCAAAAGGAGGATTTGCGTTCTTAAAGTAGCTTTTAAAACCCATCTTAAATAATGCCAGCATTATAACCTTCAGAGGAAAATACAATGTTGATAATACAGGGAAACATGCCGTCTTCCATCTTGAGCAGAGATTATTGATTGTTAAATACTTGTAGTATTGCTGCCGCAGTTTCGGATCAAAAGGTCGGTTCGGTATCCGAAACCAATTCCAACCTCCCTTCTTTACGTATCCAAACTCACTTCTTGGAATGCCTGCTTCTTCAAGCATCCTCCGGGGGATAGGCCTGTCATAGGAACTCCTTATGGACCATCGCTTCATTTCCTCTGAACCGCTTATTTCTAGCAGTAAAGCCCTGAACCGGCTGAGCCAAAAAAGAAAAGAACAATGAATAAAACCGGATTTTAGCCTGATTTCCGACAAGGATATTACGCCATAATCATAGGCGCTATCTTCGGAATCCCCCCCCCAGGCAGAATCTCCTCCGATGCCGGTAAACAAAATTGATGGCTCGTTCAATCTGTCCAGGTAATTGATCATCGGCAAGAAATTTGTCAGTCTCGTATTCGGCATTCCCGGAAAAAGGTATATCTCGTTGGAAAAATCATCCTTGAAGTCGTGCCTGTCGAACTTGATACATGTTTTTCCCATGTGCCCGGCTATTTTGCTGCCATCATCCATTTTTTTCCGTTTAGATCTAAGAAACTTTGGCCCTAATGTGTTGGATGAAACACAGGTAAAAAAATTATTACATCCGGCTTGAGCCGCAAAAAAGGAAACAGCGGCGGAATCGTATCCCGTTGAAATCGTCGAAAAAGTCAGTAACTTATTTTCTCTCCCGGAACACTCCCAGTTATTCTTTAATCGCAGAAAAGATTCGCGCATGAAAGTGCTAAGACTGACAAAATCATTAAAGTGATGCTTCTGAGGTTTTGCTTCAATGGTCACTTTTCCTGATGAGTAAACGAGATTGTCGCCAAGTATGTTCAAAATCTTCCCATTGGCGTCACGGACAGGCAGCTCTCTTTCATATTTCCCGAAATATTTTTCAAGACTCCGGAAAAACTCCGCATAGTCTTTCTCTGGAGCCATTTCAATGTCTGTAAAAGCTATCAGGCATGGAAGAGAATTACTCACCAGCAACTTGTCTTGATAAAACGAATAATACAACCTGTCCGCCGCAGAACTGGACGAAACGAAAATAATATTTTCACCTGCCGCTTTCATGCCGGTTCCAAAAATCAGGTCTGTTTCATGAAAATTATCGTCATCAAAAGGTCCATCCCAGATTCCCTCGATGAACCAATCTTGTTGGCATTCTACATACTTCCCATGATAGACGTTTATATTTGTCCGTTTCTCATCTATAATGGAAACCCATGCCAGTTTAGGAAAGATGCTCACGGCTTGATACTCTATTTTTTTCATATAGTTTTTAGCCGGTTATATCGAACTCATTATTTATTTAATGTTGATCTGAAGATGTTAAGCAATAACAGCCGTCGCTTCAATTTCGCACAATAAATTATCTCTGCACACATCAACACCAACCTGAAATAGTGATCTATCACGTGGGAAACCGGCTTGATCAATTATACGCAAGCATTGATTCATGTCTTCTCTTCTCTTAAGATAAATTATTGCCTGAGCCACATTGGAGAAATCACAATTTTCCTGCTTCAAAATTGCTGATATTATCTCCAGCGTAAACTCCATTTGACTTTTGAAGTCTCCTGAATAAACGGATGTTCCTGTTTTATCTATCGAGGCAGTTCCGCTGATAAATAATAATTTGGATTTAGGAAATTCAACAATCACTGCACGGCTGAACAATTTGCCGTAAGCGGTTGGTTCATTCTGCAATGGTGATGGTATTGGTTTGATTACAACATTGTTCCCGGAAAAAGCGCAAAATTCAAAAGCCAGTATTTCATTGCCTGCTATGCGGTTGTGGATTCCGGTGCTCGCCGGCAAAAAATGATTAGCGGCAGTATGCCATTTTGCAAAAAACTGTTCCCTGGCGTTATTTAATTCTTCATAATCATTTAAAATATCTCTCATGAAAAGCCAGGTACGGGCAATTGCCGATTCTTTCATGTGGAAGTTATTAAGAATCCCGCTTATCTGATCAAATGCGTTAGCAAAAGGATTATTATTATTCGCCTGCCTGCTAAATATCGGAGCGCTATACAAAATATTTATTCCATTGGCCGTAATTTTTATTCCGTTATCGCTTTTCGCAGCAACTGTTTTACCTTTTTCTATTTTTGCCGCAATTGAGGCATATTGAACGGGAAGATCAGAATGACCGACAAAAATCAACGGCTTGTTGCATCGTTGTGGAGCGATAGACATCGCAGAGAAATTGTTTGCCTCATTAACCATGTCAGGAGGAACAATTATTATTTCCTGTAAAACATATATATTGTCATTAGAAAACAATTCTTCCCGCCGTGAAGAACCCTTCTTATAAATATTTCCTCTCCCGTTAAAAAATTCGACGCAAAAATCATCTTCCTGCAATATTAAATCAGACTTCATTTTACTCCTTCAGATAATTGAAAACACCAAGATGACCTGTAAAACATGAGTTGGAACCATAACCTTCAATATCTTTTTTAAAAGAAAAACTTCCTTTTTCAATTAAAGCACCATTGATAAAGCCGGTACCGGAAACAAGAATGGCTTCGCCATCCTTCGAAGCGATTATGCCGTAACTGTCCTGGCCGCAAAGATGAGGAGAAGCCGAAGGGTCAATTTTTTCTCCCTTTTCCAATTTTATAATCTTATAAAGCGTCATCGTGGCAGCGTTAATCAAAAACACTTTATCGGGATAGCCGCTTACACCAATAAGAGTTTTCCCCCGATGACGAAAAACGATGTGTGTGGTGATTCGATGAAAATCAGGATGAGAAAATTCTCCTTCTAATTTCGGACCATTTTCATCCAGTCTGATTTTCTTAATAATGCCGGGGCCGAATATGCCAACTTTAACCCCCATCAATCCGATGTTGTGACAAGAAAGATAACAGACGTTTTGCTCTTCGGGATCAAACTCCACATGTCCCGCAGTTGTAATCGGCAATCGCCATTCCTTGCCCGTTTTTAGATTTAAAATAAGTATTTTTGACGGAGTCAGTTCTTTTCTGCGTTTCTTTTTCTCAACTGAAATTTTTTGATTCTCTGATTCGGCAGAAGCATTTTCTTCAGAATACAAACCCAGTTCAGTCAACACAAGGAAACTTCGGTCCCGACTTAACAACAACTGATGCAGTGAATCACTGAAATCTCCCTGCCACACCTGCTTGATGCTTTTCTTCTGAAGGGGAAATTTCCATATCGTTACGCTGATATTTTCCCGCGGATTCAAAATCCGCCGAGCAGTTCCTTCAACCGACCATGATGCAAACCACAACTCACCCGTTGTTTTATCAAACCAGTTGGTTGTCGAAAGCATTTCATTCCCGACTCCCGGATCAATTAATTGAGCAAACCGGGAACTGAAATCTATATGCAAAAAGCGGTTAAATAAATTTAGCCCCACCTGAATTATACTATTTTCAAGAGCAAGGTAGCTATGCGGAGCGAGGCAATATTCCCACCACTGACTCTCTGTTTGTCCGTAAGGGAATTTATCCTGATCTACCGACCATTTGTTTTTTGCTTTTACCAGGTCATTTCCACAATTCTTTTCCTCACCTTTAAGATCAACCCGCAGAGACATAAGCGATTGTTTTGATGATTGGAAAAAATAATGAGTTTGAGCCATCTCTCCCTTGTGTATGGAAGGACTTATAAAATCCGGAAAGTTAAAACCATTTAAAGCAAACGGTTGTTTACTCTCCAATGTAGCCAAATTGATTTGTCCCATAAAAATACTTTCTTATATTAATTGATTAATTGTTGTTATTATCAATTTCCTAGAAGATCAATTTTAATTCTTTGGGTAAAACTTTAAAAGAGAAATTAGTTCGTTTTTCTTTTTCCGGATCTCCGTTGCGCTGCAGCAACTGCTCCGTCGAAGAAGTAATATTAATTTCTTTAGCCTTGTAATACCCCCCTCCCCCCATAAGAGACGTGGCAAGAGCATATAACGTACCTACCGGTCCTGTATTAAGTACCAACATTTGTCTCATTGTCACATTGTCTTTTTTTAATACCAAGTCTAAATCAAAGATGATATTGAGGCGACGAGGCGTATTATACATACGTTGAGGAAGCCGACAACGACGCCAACAAAAATAGCGCTTTGATTTAGAATTGGTAGACTATAGGTAGCACGATTTCGTCTGTCAAGGGAATAATGGCTATTACTTTGGCAGCCATTTTTGGGCCGATATTTTGTTTTGACTTTGGATTGAAGTATGAACCGGTGTTTGTTAAATGCGGTCCAGCGGGCTTTGCAGATT
>DCVU01000078.1:2064-2971 GCA_002327415.1 Smithella sp. UBA2180 | reverse complement strand
TCCAGATTGAGAAAGGCGATTGATGCGGGGTTAGAAGCTTACAAGGACGAAAGTATCAAGAAAGCAATTTGATTATTGTCGCACTGACTAAAAATAAACTATAAAATAGTATAAATAATTTTAAGGAGAAAATCAATGTTAGAAATTGGCTTGATAATTTTAGTCATTATTCTTATTCTGCTGATAATATTTTGTATTCCCATTCTTTTACAGATATGGCGTGTATCGAAAGATTTGACAATCACGTTGCAAGCAATGAATCAAAGTTTACCCGTTATATTGAAAAACATGGAAGAAATTACCGCAAATGTTAATAACTCCACATCCTTGATTAACAAGAGAATCCAGAATTCTTCTGATACCACAAACCGTTCCAGATTAATTATAAACGATGTTATTGATAATATACAATACTTTGCACCGCTGGCCATGAGGTTGCCTGTTTTTAGTTCCTTTAAAAATATTATTGCAATTGTAAAAGGAATAAGTGTTTTTATTGATGTTCTTTTAAAAAAGCAAAAAGTTTAGTACGGAAGAAGATTATAATGGCAAAGGTAACATTTTCCAGTAAATGGGGCAGCGTGAAGGTTCAAAAGAAATCGGTCTCACCTGTTGCGGAAACGGTAAAATCAGCCGAAGATCTGGTTCGGGAAATGAAAGAGTCTCAAAAAACTCCGGGAGGGGAAGATTATCGGGAAAAGTCACTGGCGATTAATGGTCTTGTTTGCGCCCGTTGCGGCCGGGAATTTCCCGGATCGAAAAGACAACTTTTGACCGTTCACCATAAAGACGGCAATCACCACAACAATCCTGCCAATGGAAGCAACTGGGAAAATCTTTGCGCCTATTGCCATGAAGATGTTCATAGCCGGGGAGTCTTGGCGGAATACCTGGATGGTAATGCGCA
>DCVU01000078.1:0-2049 GCA_002327415.1 Smithella sp. UBA2180 | reverse complement strand
TACAATTCTGCGGCGTCAAAATCTTTGCAGGCTTCCCTCATTTTTAATCTTTATCCTCTGGAATATTTTTCCAATTCCTAAGCCATATTTCTGCTTCGCTGTCACTGGGAGCGCGGTAATCGCCTCTGGGCGATAGCGATCCGCCGGAACCTACTTTTGGTCCGTTGGGTACGCAGGAGCGTTTATACTGAGAAGTTTTAAAAAATCTGTATAAATAAACGTAAAGCCATTTTTTTATCTCTTTCAAACTGTACTCATTTCTTTTATCTGCGGAAATATCCGGCCAGAGCCCTTTTGTTTTATCCTTCCAGGCGTGATAAGCCAAGAAAGCTACTTTTGCAGGCAGGTATCCGAAACGGGTTATGTAAAAATTATTGAAATCCTGTAATTCATAAGGACCGACAGTATCTTCTGTTTTTTGAACGGATTGGCCTCCCTTTTTTCCGGGAATCAATTCAGGAGATATTTCTGTTTCCAGAACATCGATGAGAATTTTAGAAACTTCCCGCGAAAATTGATTGGTATTCGCGACCCAGCGAATCAAATGTTGAATAAGCGTTTTGGGAACGCTGGCATTGACATTATAATGCGACATGTGATCGCCAATGCCATAAGTGCTCCAGCCTAGCGCCAGTTCGCTTAAATCTCCCGTGCCGACAACCAGAGCATTACGCATGTTCGCCAGACGGAAAAGATGCGCCGTGCGTTGTCCTGCCTGAACATTTTCAAAGGTTATATCGAAAATATTTTGACCGCGCGCGTAGGGATGTTTAATGTCTTTCAGCATTTGCAGGCAGGCGGGTTTGATATCAATTTCATTTGTTTCCACGCCAAGGGTTTTCATTAATTTCAAAGCATTGTTATAGGTTTTGGCCGATGTGGCAAAACCCGGCATGGTATAGGCCTTAACATTGGATCGTGGTAATTTCAGCGCATCCATTGTTTTCGCGGCGACAATAAGGGCGTGGGTGGAATCAAGGCCGCCGGAAACACCGATGACAATATTGGGTATGCCTGATGATTTTAAGCGTTTCGACAAACCCTGAACCTGTATGTTGTATGCTTCATAACAGCGCTGGTCACGTTTAGAAGGATCAGCGGGGATGTAAGGGAAACGGGGATATTCTCTATTCAAGAGAATTTCCCCTTGAGGAATATTTACATTAAATTCCGCTTTACGGAAGGACAGAATCTTTTCTTTATGAGAGGCGGCGTTCTGACTGAAGGAAGTCAGGCGCATCCTGTCCTGCGCCAGACGGTCAAGATCCAGATCACTGTAAATTATTTGGGCCTGCTGTGAAAAGCGGGCGGATTCGGCAAGCAAATTGCCGTTTTCATAAATCATGGCATGACCGTCCCAGGCCAGATCAGTCGTGGATTCACCGGGACCGGCGGCGGCGTAGAGATAAGCGGCGACACAACGAGCCGATTGATTGGAAGCAAGCTGCTGGCGATATTCGGATTTGCCGATAGTGATGTTGGAAGCGGATAGATTACCGATAATGGTAGCTCCGGCCATGGCCGCAAAACTAGATGGCGGAATCGGCACCCACAGATCTTCGCAAATTTCGAGGGAAAAAATAAAATTATTAATATTGGAAACTTTAAAAATAATATCCGCGCCGAAGGGAATATCTTTTTGTCCGGCTAATTCTATTTGGGAAGAAAATGCGTTGGATGCAGAAGTAAATTGTCTGGCTTCATAAAATTCACGATAATTGGGCAGATATGATTTTACGGCCACACCCAGTATTTGTCCGCGGTAAAAAACAACCGCACAGTTGAAAAGCCGGCAATCAACCTGCAACGGAGCGCCGGCAACTATAATCATATTAATTTTTTCGGATGCTTTTTTAATATTGGCAATGGCTTCCCGAACGCCTTGCAGCAGCGCGTCCTGATGGAAGAGATCATCATTAGAGTAAGCGGATAGTCCCAACTCCGGAAAGATAGCGATGATTGCTTTGTTGGCTGCTGCGTCCCGCGCCAGTTCAATAGTTTTTTGCGTGTTAAAAAAGACGTCGGCAACCTTTAATTCCGGAATGCAGA
>DCVU01000067.1 GCA_002327415.1 Smithella sp. UBA2180 | reverse complement strand
ATTTGTGACCTGAAATCTTAAAATTAAAAACCTCCGCCTCTTTATTTCCCGGAGTAACTGCTATCAAAGGAATATATAAGGCATTATTGACTATAAAAGGATCCTGCGGCCAGAGCCATTCTTCTTCACCAAACGATGACACAAACTTTCCGCCCTTATTTTTCAAATAATAATTAATTTTGAATTCGTTATTAACGGAGCAGGTG
The DNA here is from genome assembly GCA_002327415.1 of Smithella sp. UBA2180. Lineage (GTDB taxonomy): Bacteria > Desulfobacterota > Syntrophia > Syntrophales > Smithellaceae > Smithella. The sequence goes on along the minus strand of DCVU01000067.1, from coordinate 6,134 downwards.
GAAATCCCCACTGTTGTTCCCAGTATAACGTCCATATCAATACGGTTTTTTCTACCTTCTTCACGGGAGGCGAATGTGTCTCCAAAAAGCCATAGTGTACGTTCCTGATTAAGTTTAATCGAATAAGCACCGTCACCGCCGTACCAGCCGTCTTTATCCGGGAAAACAGGCACGCATTGGCCTTGGAAAACTTCCGTGGTATATTGTTTAGGTAAAATAGTTGAACATGAAAATAGAGGAAGACTTAAGAGTAAAAGTAAAAGCCAGGACGACTTTTTCGTCATGACAAATAATTTATCACCATTCCCCCACATAATCTTATTATGCATAAATATTAGACTCCATGATCAATAAGAATCTTTACACCGATTGCAATTAAAACCAAGCCACCGAATATTCCTATTTTTTTACCAAAGATTTTCGCCAGCACATTGCCAAATATCATACCTGTAACTGTCATCAAGAAACACACGATACCAATAATCACTGCCGGCAGCAAAATTGGATATTTCAGAACGGAAAAGCTGAATCCGACAGCAAGCGCATCAATACTGGTGGCAATAGAAAGCATCAGCAGCGGCCAACCGAGAGTTTGATCCGCTTTCCTCTCATTGTTTTCTTTTTCAAATCCTTCCCAAATCATTTTTCCACCAACTAAAGCTAAAAGCGCAAAAGCAATCCAGTGATCAAATGACGCTATGATTTCGACGACCGTCAAACCGGCCAGCCAGCCAATAATGGGCATTGCAAACTGGAATAATCCGAATGCTAAAGCCAACCTCAGAACCGGAGTCCATGATTTCTTGTCATTAGCGGCACCGATGCCTATCGCCACGGAAAACGCATCCACGCCCAGTCCAACAGCCAGAAAAATAATTGTTATCAAACTCACATCAAATCATCACTCCTTCATTTTAATTTAATTAACTGTCATTTAACTGTAAATGTCCCCCGCTGGCGAGGAATTAAGGGGGTGGATGTGTTAATGCAGAATAGGGCGCGTTTCCCAAACGCGCCGCTTCGGACTGCTCGGGGAGCAGTCCCTACAATAAATATCCACCTCCGTCACTGCGTGACACCTCCGCCAGCGGAGGACATTCAGTGACATATTCTACTTATTCAATGTAGTATAAATTTTCTCAGCTAATTCTTTACCAATTCCCTGTACTTTTTGCAATTCCTCAAGCGATGCATTCTTAACCTGCAAAGCTGAACCAAAATGTTTTAATAATGTTTTCTTGCGCGCTTTACCTACATCAGGAATATTGTCAAGCATCGAAAGCAGATCATTTTTTTGCTTTATCTGATGATGATAGCTCAAGGCAAAACGATGCGCTTCATCGCGTACCTGCTGAAGCAGCCGCATTGCCTTAGGCCAGGCGGATAGATAAACGGCATCCTTGCGTCCGGGCAGATAAACGCGATCTTCCGATTTTGCGGTTTTCTTTTTTATAATTTTTTTACCGGAAGGCGTGGCACGCTCCTCTTTAGCCAGACCGATAACATCTATTTTAATTTTCAAATCCTTCAGCACTAAAAGAGCAACATTAAGCTGTCCCTTGCCACCATCAACAACAACCAAATCCGGCAGATTTTCTCCCCGCGCGAACCGGCGCGAAAGAACCTCATACATCATCGCGTAATCGTCCGGCTCCGATAGAGTTTTTATCCGATAGCGCCGGTAGCTGTTTTTATCCGGTTCGCCATCCTGAAGGACAACCATGGAACCAACCGCATATTTGCCGCTGATATTGGAAATGTCGTAGCATTCCATTCGCCGCGGCAGTTTTGACAACGATAATTTTTCCTGAAGAATCTCTAAAGCGGCGGCACTCTGCTCTTCTTTTTTATGCGCCACTTCCCAGAGATTTCTGGCATTGTCATTGGCCAATACCAGCAGAGCGTTCTTTGTTCCAATAGCAGACAGCGTCAGTGCAACTTTCTTGTTTTTCTTTTCCGTCAGCCATTCGATAATTACTTGTTCATCCGGCAGGTGGCAAGGGATTATGATTTCGTCCGGAATATTCACTTGGTCATTATAATACTGGGTAAGACATGACGATACTACTTCAGTCGTATCCGTCTTTGCTTTGACCGGAACAAATGATTTGCTGCCCAGAAGCTTTCCTTCACGCACAAATAAAATACAGGGTTGATAATTATCCTCATGATTATAAACTCCCCAAACATCCTGATCCTTTGTGCTTCCCCAGTCGACATTTTGTTTTTCCAGTGCGTGCTTCAGAGCGGCGATCCGGTCGCGCAGACGAGCGGCCTCTTCATAGTTAAGCTCCAGAGAAGCATTTTCCATTTGTTTTTTCAGTTCGGAAATCAACTCGCGACGACGCCCCTGTAAAAACGATACGGCGCTTTCAGCAAGCTTCCTGTACGATTCTTCATCTATTAATCCTTTACATGGCGCGAGACATCTTCCAATCTGATATTCCAGACAAGGCCTTGGACGAAGCTTAAAATCGCGGTTACGGCAGGAGCGCAAAGGAAATACCTGCTGGACAAAACGCAAAGTTTCTTTTGCCGCCAATCCCGATGGATAAGGGCCGAAGTAAAGCGACGAATCATTTAACCTCTTGCGCACCAGTTGCAGATGCGGGAATTTTTCCGTAGGATCAAGCGATAAGTGATAATAAGTTTTATCGTCGCGCAGAGTGACGTTGTAACGGGGACGATGACGCTTGATTAAATTATTTTCCAGAATCAACGCTTCTTTTTCCGTTGACGTCGTAATAAATTCAATATCGTGCACACGAGCCATCAGAAAAGGCGCCATCGGCCGGGTGTCCTTACCTGTGAAATAGGAACCGATACGGCTTTTCAAATCATTCGCCTTGCCAACGTAGATGACCTTCCCCTGCGCGTCTTTCATGATATAGGCGCCGGGAGAGCGGGGCGCGGAAGTCATTTTTTCTTTTAAGCTATTATTTTCTTCCATAGATTCACTATAAACAAAGATAGCGCTTTTATTCAGACGCGTAATTAAATCGCAGCGGTTTATGAGATAAGCCTCGCGATGATGATTTTATCCCATCTCCAGAAGAATTTTGTTGAGTTCTTTTAGTTCGTCGCGCAATTCGGCGGCATGTTCAAATTCCATATTTTTCGCCGCCTGTTTCATTTCTTTCGTGAGTTTGGCGATCAACGCCGGCAAATCTTCTTCCTTCACCGGGATAACATTTCCTTTAGAATCTATCGGCACGGTCATATAGTCAGCTTCATAAATTGAACTCAAAACATTGCTTATCGTCTTTTTAATGGACTCCGGGGTGATATTGTTGTCTTCATTATATTTGAGTTGAATAATCCGGCGGCGTTTGGTTTCATCAAGACAGGCCTGAATTGATTTGGTGATTTTATCGGCGTACATAATGACTTTGCCGTTGATGTTTCGCGCGGCGCGTCCGCTTGTCTGAATAAGCGACCGCTCGGAGCGCAAAAATCCCTCCTTGTCTGCATCGAGTATTGCCACCAGGGATACTTCGGGAATATCCAACCCTTCACGCAGCAGGTTCACTCCGACAAGGACATCGAATTCTCCCAGCCGCAAATCGCGGATAATTTCCACCCTCTCCAGAGTGTGTATATCAGAATGAAGATAGCGCACTCGAATATCCAAACCGGCGTAATAATCAGTCAGATTTTCCGCCATTCTCTTGGTCAGCGTAGTCACCAGCACACGTTCATTCTTATCAATTCTCAATCTAATTTCTTCCAGCAAATCGTCAACCTGATGCTTTGCCGGTTTTACTTCAATTTCCGGGTCCATCAGACCTGTCGGACGAATGATTTGCTCCACTCTTTTGCCATCAGTTTTTTGCAACTCATAAACAGCCGGTGTTGCTGAAATATACATTCTCTGGTTGGCCAATGCCTCATATTCGTCAAAACGCAAGGGACGGTTATCCAGCGCGGACGGCAGACGGAAGCCGTATTTTATCAGTGTTTCTTTACGCGATCTGTCGCCGCGGTACATACCGGCAATTTGCGGCAAAGTAGCGTGACTTTCATCCACGATAATGAGCGCATCTTTGGGCAGGTATTCAATAAGCGTCGGCGGCGGCTCGCCGGGCTTGCGTCCGGTTAAATGGCGGGAATAATTTTCAATGCCCTGACAATAGCCCATCTCCTCCATCATCTCCAGATCAAAGTTGGTGCGCTGTTCCAGACGCTGCATCTCGAGCAGCTTATTTTGTTCTTTATATTCAGCCAGTGTCAAAGCCAGTTCCGCGCGAATATCGGCCATCGCTCTTTTGAGATTGTCGCGTGTGGTGACATAGTGGCTGCCGGGATAAACGGCTGTTTTATTCACCTTGCTTATTTTCTTGCCCCGCAGCGGATCAATCAGTGTCATTGATTCAATCGTGTCGCCAAAAAATTCTATCCGCAAGGCCTGCTCGTCTTCATAAGGAGGAAATATTTCCACCACATCGCCGCGAACGCGAAAAGTGCCACGGTGAAAATCAATGTCATTGCGCTCATATTGAATTTCCACCAATTTGTTCAGTAATTCATCACGCGGAAAATCTTTGCCCACTTCCAGTGGAACAATCATCTCCAGATAGGCATCAGGTGATCCCAAACCGTAAATGCAGGAAACACTGGCGACAATAATAACGTCACGCCGCGTCAAAAGGGAATGCGTCGCCGAATGGCGCATTTTATCAATTTCTTCATTGATGGCGGAATCTTTTTCAATGTAGGTGTCTGTTGTCGGCAGATAAGCTTCCGGCTGGTAATAATCGTAATAACTGACAAAATATTCCACCGCATTTTCGGGAAACAGTCCTTTGAATTCTTCGTACAACTGCGCCGCCAATGTTTTATTATGCGCGATAACCAGCGCCGGACGCTGGACGCGTTCGATGACGTTGGCAATCGTAAAGGTTTTACCGGAACCGGTAACACCCAAAAGCACCTGATGCTCTTTTCCCTTTTTTAGACCTTGCACTAAATCTAAAATTGCCTGAGGCTGATCTCCCGCCGGGACAAAATCAGTTATCATTAAAAATTTTTCCATAATACCTTTAAAAAATAATTTTAAATGGCTGTTCAAATGCCCTAAAGGGCACGCGAATGTCTAGATACAAAGCGTGAAGGTTGAACTGAAAACTTTATTCCACCATTTTATTGAGCCTTTAAATCTGTAAAACCGTTTAAAACCTATCAAGTCTTTACCAAATTGACGACGAAAGAACATTTGAATATTATACCTACAACTCTACAACATTTAATATTTGTATGAATTGAGGATTATCGTTTAAAAGATACAACGCCTAGTATGGCGTTCTCGACTTTCGTTCTTTTGCACTTCAACAAGAGAGCTTTCTTGATCGTGGTAGCTCACTTGCGCGATTCGAAATATTTGCCAATTATCCAACCCGCAGCCATCAGACCTAATCCAAGTAATAGATAAAAAATTCTGACGTGCTCTGTATGCGTCTGCGCAGGCTCATAACCTCCACTTCCAAGGATCTGAGCAGGCTCATCTATAATTATGCCCATACCGTACATAGCACTGCTCCCGCCAGTGATCCAAAGGAGCAGAATCCCAAAAAGCACTATTACATCCAGAGAAGCCCTAAAATGCGAACCACCCTTCGAACGTCTTTCTTTGTAAGCAAATGAACCGAGAACAATGGTGGGAACAATAGCGATTCCGATAAGCCCACCCCCAGTTGATTGTCAATGTCGTTTCCTCTCTATTTCTTTTGCCTGATGGTGTTTATATAAAAATCACTGCTAATATTACAAACGCCAATAACTACTGATTATAATCTAACATAAAATTAAAAAAATAAAAAATGATGATTACAGAAAGAAGCAAATGTCCAAAGGCAAGGTGGCCTATCCTTTACATACTGATTTGATTGGAAGATGTCGCCTCATTGGCGTCACGTCCCTGTAAGGTAATATAACATTGGTTTTATTTGTGTACCTTTTCGGTACACCACCGGTCATCAGTATACCGCGCATGGTCATTGCGAGACGCCTCTCAGGCGTCGTGGCAATCTCATATTTCCTCGTACAAATCATTCCACCGGCTATTCATTTCTTCTATTAATTTAATTTTCTTTGCTCTTGTACCGCCTTTTATTTGTTTTTCCCTGGCAATGGCGTTA
>DCVU01000031.1 GCA_002327415.1 Smithella sp. UBA2180 | reverse complement strand
GGTTTTGATTCCGCCATGCGGCAGGAATTGCTCAATTGCTGTGCGCTGGATTGGAGCAGAATTTCGCCCGCCATTTTCGGCTCGCTTTTCCAGTCCATCATGGACAAGGCCGCCCGGCGCAACCTGGGCGCTCATTACACCAGCGAAGAAAACATTCTCAAACTTATCAAGCCGCTATTTCTGGACGGGTTGTGGGAGGAGTTTGAGAAAGTCAAACACAGCAAGAAAAATTTATTTGAATTTCATAAAAAACTGCGGCGGCTGAATTTTCTTGATCCCGCCTGCGGCTGCGGCAACTTTCTGGTCATCGCCTATCGTGAACTGCGCCTGCTGGAACTGGAAATATTACGCGCTTCTCGTACCAGCGAGCAGTCGTTACTGGATGTACATTCTTTAATTAATCTGAACGTTGATCAGTTTTTCGGCATCGAAATCGAAGAATTTCCCGCGCAGATCGCGCAGGTGGCCATGTGGCTGATGGATCACCAGATGAATCTGCTGGTTTCCGAAGAGTTCGGCCTTTACTTTGTCCGCATTCCGCTGGAAACAAGCTCTACAATTGTTTGCGGTAACGCGCTCACCATTGACTGGGAAACCGTTGTGCCCGCCCGGCATGTCAGTTACATCATGGGCAATCCGCCGTTTGTGGGCGCAAAATTCATGAGTGATGAACAGCGCAAGGATGTGGCTCTTGTCTTCGGCAATATGAAAAATGCCGGTCTGCTGGATTATGTTTCTGCCTGGTATGTGAAGGCAGCGCGGATGATAAAGGGAACAAAGATTTGCTGCGCGTTTGTTTCCACCAACTCCATTACCCAAGGTGAACAAGTAGGTGTTTTGTGGAATTGGATGCTGTCAGAGGGCATGAAGATATTCTTTGCTCACCGGACGTTTCAGTGGAACAACGAGGCACGTGGCAAGGCGGCAGTACATTGCGTAATTATCGGTTTCGCCGTTTTTGATATTTCACCCAAATGGCTGTTTGAATATGAACACATCAAAGGTGAGCCGCAAAAAATAAAAGCACAAAATATCAATCCATATCTCGTTGATGCGCCGGATGCTGTACTTGTTAATCGTAGCAAACCCATTTGTGCTGTGCCGGAAATCGGCATTGGCAATAAACCGATTGACGACGGCAATTATCTGTTTACCGAGGAAGAGAAAAAAGATTTTCTTAAAAAGGAACCACAGACGGCGCCATATTTCCGCCGTTGGCTGGGCGCGGATGAATTTTTGAACGGCTATCACCGTCATTGCCTTTGGCTTGGTGATTGTTCACCTGCGGAATTGCAAAAAATGCCGGAAGCGATGAAGAGAATTGAGGCAGTAAAAGAATTTCGTTTAGCCAGTAAAAGTGCGCCAACTAGAAAAATTGCTGATACACCTACGCGGTTTCATGTAGAAAATATGCCCGCTGATGAATATGTTTTGATCTCTCGCGTTTCTTCAGAACGAAGGCTTTATCTTCCCGTCGGTTATATTGACGCAAAGACACTGACAAGTGATTCAGCACTTATTCTTGTTGGTGCAAAACTCTATCACTTCGGCATATTAACCTCTCTAATGCACAATGCTTGGATGCGCACGGTGTGTGGCCGCTTAAAGAACGATTATAGATATTCCGCAGGCATCGTTTACAATAATTTCCCTTGGCCGGAAAAGCCAACCGAAAAACAAAAACAAGCCATTGAAGCCGCCGCGCAGTCTGTGCTTGACGCCCGCGCGCAATTTACTGAATCAACGCTGGCCGATCTTTACGATCCTCTAACCATGCCGCCTGTTTTGCTCAAAGCCCATCAGCAACTGGACAAAGTGGTGGATGCCGCCTACGGCAAAACCAATTTTACAACCGAAGCCCAGCGCGTGGCATTTTTATTTGAATTGTACCAGAAATACACCAGCCTCTTTGCGCCCGAAAAACCAAAACGGCGTAAGAACGGTTAAAAATATTTTGTCCGCGATGACAAATATGGTAGGATTGCGATCTGAAACAGAACAAGGGGTTGCGACCCCTTACCCCGTTGCCTTTTTACTGGATTGCCCGGTCAAGCCGGGCAATGATAGATGTGGTAGTTATTCGTTTCAATTTTAAAATATGAGTCCCACAAATAAAATAATTTAAACCAGATAAACAGGAGGAGATTATGAAAAAAATAGTACTTTCATTGTTGTTGACGGTTGTTTTTGCTGTGCCCGCTTTTTCACAGATGAAGGATATGCCCATGAAGGGTCACGGGGGAGGACATGGACAGATGATGGAGATGGGCCCTATGGACATGATGGGCGGCGATATGATGTGCATGGAACAAGCAAATAAGATGGGGCTTACCGATGATCAGATGATGAAAATGAAGCCTATACACAGGGAAATACAGAAAAAGCAGATCCGATCCAAAGCCGACCTGAAGATTGCGGAGATCGAACTTATGGAAATCATGGAAGTGAAAGATTTTGATCTGGATAAGGCCACATCCGCGGTTAAGAAAATTGAAGATATAAAAACCGCTCAGCATCTGGAAATGTTAAAAGCCATGAAAGATATGCGGACGATTTTAACGGACGAACAGTTTAAAAAAATGCATAAGATGATGCCCATGATGATGGGGGAGAAAAAACACGGAAAAATGATGATGAATAAACCGGTTCCGAAGAAATCAGGCCCGAAACAACCAGGCACTGAAAAGCCAGCAGATGATATGAAGGATATGAAACACTAGAAAAGGGTTAAGATTTAAGTATTAAGGGCGAAGAGCAGGGGATTGGAAGATTAGAAGGTTGGAGTATTCACCATGTTGGTTCAAATCTTTGATTTGAACCAACATGGATATCTTTTTCTTGACGGCATAATTACATATATATTAAAATAATACAGCGTCATGTGTTGCGCTGACTACAGATTTTCAAGACGCAGAATTTCATAGCATCGACGGCCTGATTTTGTGATAATTTTTAGGAGGGCACTGTTATGACGATCCGCAAAATATCACCCACTGTTACACAAAATATTTGTAAGGCTATTGTCTTTCGACTTTTACAAAAAATCCGTATCGGTCATCTGACAGTACGGCTTCCCGACGGTCAGGAAGAACATTTCGGCGACAGGAGTTCACCTCTGGCCGCGGATATGATCATTTCCGATTACCGGTTTTTTTATGATGTTGTTTTGCGCGGTGACGTGGGACTTGGCGAATCTTTTATGCAGGGTGTGTGGGACACTAAAGACATTCCCGGTCTATTCCGTTTATTCATAAAGAACCGGCAAGCATTGAAAGACGGCTATCCTGCGGTGGCATGGCTGTGTAATCAAAAAAACCGTTTGCTTTATAATCCACGAAGAAATACGCCTATCGGCAGCCGGGAAAATATTCAGCAGCACTACGATTTGAGCAACGAATTTTTCCAGAAATTTCTTGATCCGTCCATGCTCTATTCCTGTGGAATTTATTCTTCGGAAAAAGATTCCTGCGAAGCAGCTCAAAAAAACAAAATAAACAGTATCATTGAAAAGGCTCAAATAAAAGCAACGGATCATGTCCTGGAGATTGGCTGCGGCTGGTGCGGTTTTGCTTTAGAGGCCGTTAAACAAACACAATGCCGCCTTACGGGCATTACCGTCTCGAAGGCTCAATATGAGCTTGCGTTGGATCGTGTAAAAAAGGAGGGGTTGGAAAAAAATATTGAAATTCGTCTTCAGGATTATCGGGAAATCCAGGGTCTCTATGATAAAATTGTTTCCATCGAAATGCTGGAAGCAGTCGGGCATCGTTATTTCGGCAGTTTTTTCCAGTGTTGTGATCGCCTGCTGAAACCAGGAGGCCTGTTCGTGGTTCAGGTAATTACCATTCCCGATCAGCGCTATGAAGACTATCGCTGGAAGACGGATTGGATTAAGAAATATATTTTTCCGGGAGGAGTTCTGCCCTCTGTAACGGTTCTCAGCCAGGCAGCGACAAAATACTCAAGTTTTATTATGGAGAACCTGAAGGATATAGGT
>DCVU01000093.1 GCA_002327415.1 Smithella sp. UBA2180 | reverse complement strand
AGTAGTGAAGGAGCATATTTTGGATATCGAAGAAAAAAATCCAATTATTGTTGTCAAAGATTTGGCCGCGCGTTTTGGTAATAATGTGGTGTTTGAAGGCGTAAACTTTCAGGTTTATGAAGGCGAAGTTCTGGTAATTGTCGGTGCCAGCGGTTGCGGAAAATCGACCTTGCTCAAAATCATGATTGGTTTGCAAAAACCTTATTCCGGGCAGGTTCTGTATCAAGGAATGGATATTACCAGTGCCGACGAAGAAGCGCTCAACCAATACAGACAGAATATAGGTGTCCTTTTTCAATCCGGTGCCCTGTTTGGTTCTATGACGATTAAAGAAAATATTGAACTGCCGTTACAGGAATACACAGATCTTGATCCGGCCACTATCGATGCTATTATTAGAATGAAATTAGGCCTGGTCAATTTAACAGGCTACGAAAATCATCATCCATCGGAACTTTCGGGCGGCATGAAAAAAAGAGCCGGCATTGCCCGGGCAATGGCTTTGGACCCTCGCGTGCTTTTCTTTGACGAACTGTCCGCCGGGCTTGATCCGGTTACGGCAGCGGAGCTGGACGATCTGATTATCAAAACTGAAGAAGCTTTGGGAACAACTATGGTCATTGTGACCCACGAATTAGAATCTATTTACAAAATAGCTCATAGAGTGTTAATGTTGGATAAAGAAGCTAAAGGCATTATTGCCGAAGGCAAGCCGCTGGAATTAAAAGAGCAGGCGACAGATCCACGGGTAAAAAGTTTTTTCTTACGACAGAAGCCTGTAACATCCGACGAACAGAGGTTTTATGTCAGCTAAAAGTTCAAAATTTTCAATAGGTCTTTTTGTCATCATTGGCACGCTGATTTGTGCGGCGATTATCATCTGGATCGGTGCGTCTGGAATGTTAACGAAAGGTTCTCTCTATGCGACTTATTTTGATGAGTCCGTTCAGGGGCTTCAGGCTGACTCGGCAATTAAATATCGGGGCGTAGAAATCGGCAAGGTCCAGAATATTAAAGTGGCACCGGACTATCGTCTAATTGAAGTAATTATGAAAATAGATCTGGAGGGCGATTTACAGAAGAAAACCGTTGCCACACTTAAAACAGCCGGCATTACCGGGATTGTTTTCATTGAACTGGACCAGCTTAATCCCGGCGATTTGTCAGCTTCGCCAAAAGGGAATTTTATATCCAGTTATCCAATTATTCCGTCGCGCCAATCGGGAATCGGCCGTTTTCTGGACGACACGGGTGCAATTATGCAAAACATAAAAAATATAGATATCAAAGGTATTTCCGATCAGCTGAAAAACACGTCCAGGGCGATAGAAAACTTCGTGGGAGGTAAGCGAGTAAACAATATAATGAATCATCTGGAATCCACTTCCAACAATCTGGATCAGACGATGGCTAGAATTAACAAGGTAGTTGCTGAAGGTAAGGTGGATCAAGTTGCCAATGAAACCATGGCGACTCTGTATGATGCCCGCAAATTGATCGGTCAGGCAAAAAAAGAGATAGATGCTTTGAAACTACAGGAAAAAGCAGATCGAACGGATATTTTACTTGGAGATATTAACAAAAAAGCAAAAGTCATTACCAATGAACTGCAAGACACTTCAGAGCATTTAAGGGTCACTTCGGAAAATCTGCAAAAACTTTCCGAAAGCTTGACAAAAAACCCATCGGACCTCATTTTCTCAAAACCGGCTCCGCCTAGAAAAGCCATGGAATAGGGAGTATTTCACCAGCTCTTCGGACTGGTTATTAATTGAAGAAACTGAACTATCGGTTCATCGTTTTACGTTCCCCCTTTCCTAAAGGGGGATTGAGGGGGATTTTTCAATCGGTTCAATTTCGTAAAATCTCCCCTAGCCCCTCTTTAGAAAAGAGGGGGGTAGTTCAGGACAGTTTCTTCGGAGAGGAATAAAACCATGAAATATTTATTACCAAGGACGCAAACTTTGAGAGTAACTTTTAGCAGCTTATGTTTTATGTTAGTTGTTTTGTCACTCCTGATTACCGGATGTGCAGGTTCCGGCAGGCCTCAATATAATGTAGAAAATTATCTGTTGAGTTATGAAGCGCCATCCTGGAAAAATCTCGACTTGCTTGCGGTATCCGTCAAATTTAACCGGTTTTCCATAGCTGCTGCCTATAATTCTACTAATATGATTTTTCGCAGTGATGCTTACAGCCTTGATTCTTTTAATTACTCCCGCTGGGCGGTAAATCCGGCGGATATGGTTGCCGATAGTCTCTTGCGAGACATGAGAGGGAGTGGCCTTTTCGGTGCAATATTTTCCCGTTCCGAAGGAGATGAAGGCCGATTTGTCATTTCTGGTGGTATCGAGGAATTTTATCTGCGTATTGACAAAAGCAATAAAACAGCGGTTATCAGTATCACCATTTCTATGAAAGATACCCAGGGAAAAGAAACCGGCAAAGTAATGATGTTTCAAAAAAAATATGTTCGGGAAGAACTATTGCAAGAGTCGTCTCCCCGGGGATATTGCGAGGCTGCAAGTAAAGCCATGCTGGTGATCTCCCGACAAATCGTTAACGATATTTATGCAGTTATTAAAACAACTGCTCAATCAACGACGAGTCATCCATGAAAAAAATATCTCTTCAGACCCGTTCCCGCTTTGAGATGATCGACATTACGACGGAAGTCCAAAAAGCAATCGGCGAAGAAAAAATCGAATCCGGTATTTGCCTGATTTACACACCACACACCACAGCTGCGGTGACAATTAACGAAAACGCCGATCCGGACGTGTCCCGCGATATTCTTGCTGCGTTGGACAAAGCGGTTCCGCTGAATGCGAATTACCGGCACATGGAAGGAAATTCCGCGGCACACGTTAAATCTTCTCTGGTCGGTGCATCAGAACTGGTCATTATTGAGAAAGGCCGCATTGTTTTGGGAACATGGCAATCTATATTTTTCTGCGAATTCGACGGCCCGCGAACAAGAAAAGTTTTAATCTCAATTATCGCTGGTTAATATTCAGACAAAAATATTATAGTATAGTCATAAACAAATCTGCATCACTATTAATAAGCCAACAAATATAGAAAAAAGCTAAGTTCAAATATTAAATGTTATGCCTTTTGAAAGAAGAATGGGATCATTGATTTCTCTACAGATTGAATTAAATATAATTGAATCATTCCTGAAGACTGTATTTGAAGCAGCAGATATTGAATATTCAAAAATAAAAGTTATATCTGATGCACGTGAATTTTCGCACTATGATGATGAGGCAAATGCATACCTTATTCCTTTGCAATGGGAGGAAATTGCGATCAAGGCAACTCTAGGAGAACTGAATGCTTTTATAGAGTGGGAACTATGCAACCTTGCGAATAAACCTTTTTTTGAAAAAGGTCTTACATCTAAGAAGGGAAGTTTTATGATGGTTCATGATCTCAAATTTAACGAAATTATCAAACTTATAGAAGATTACTATAAGATTAAGTTTGTTGACTTAGCAAGTTATAAACAAATCACTATACTTCGGAATAAAGTGAATTCGTTTAAACATCGGAAAGGTTTTAAAAATCCGCGAAAAGATGATTGTAATGGTATAGTAGATAAAAACAAAATAAGCAGAAAAGAAGCATTTCGAAGTATTGATTCAGTGGGAAATTTCTTAAAAGAATTATGGGATGAGACAAAACAAAAAAAGTATGAGGAAGATAAAGGGTACAAATAAATTTTCACATTTTCCTTCCTGTTCTTTCCTTTCCATGCTTTGCATAGTTATTATTTTTATTCAATTTTACGAAGAGCCACGTGAATTGTGGCCAGATAGTGATAAAACATCCAACTTAACCAAATAGCTGCATCATAATGAGTTTTTTGTTTATCATTAAGATGCCGTATCCCAAAGTTATTTGCAATATTAAAAAGATCAGCCTCGTCTTTTTCAGTCAATAATATTTTTAATTGTGGACGGAGACATTCAAGAACATCAGCTAAATCTCTTACTGCTTGACGACGATCATCAATAGAGGCTTTGTGCCTACGAAATTTTCTAATGGCCGCATCGATTCTTGATTGAATGTTATCATTATTTGAAGGTACGACCGCATCAAATATTTTTTCAAATCCTTTCTCTGGTTTGTTTTGTATTTCTCCCTTAACTGAAAGTGAGAATGGGTTAATATATAAATCAAATATTTCATTTATTTTTTCACGAAATTCTTTTTGTCCCTCAGATTTATTAAATTTATTCCAATGAACACAACGTGAATCCCATCCATGGCTTGTATAATCAAGTGGCTTTGATACATGTTCATAAAGAAATTCGATAATATCAAATAAGTCGTCTTCTGAGTAAGAACCATAATGTTGCCCAATTGGCCAAAGATTATTTTTTCTGATTTTTAAAATAATCTCATATTCAACGTCTATGACTGTGCCGGAAATTTCCCCTGCATCTTCACAAGTAAATCCAAAGGACTTATGAAAGTAACCAGCTTCAGAAAGATTATTATAAAGGCGTAGAAATAAATCGCGAAATTCACCAAAATCAAAACCATTGGCTTTGGGGTTTTGTCCTGTTCTTAATGAATAATATTTCTTTTCCATTCCCGTATTATTTGTTCCTCCAATCGATTGAATCGAATATTTCTATGAGTTCTTTTCCTGCTATTTCATTGTATCTTGATACATACAGGATCCGACCCTTCAATGAACTTTTTAAATCCTTCATACGACCGAAGGAATCACTTTCATATTTAAGTTGGACAACATCAACTCCGGAATGTTTGCATTCATGAAGAATATCACGAATCCTATCAAACACGATTATGGGAAGCTGTGGAGTTTTGCCGGCAACATTTAACCCGGCAATGATTGGATTATGCGCACGGACTTGATACTCAGTTTTTTTATTACTCAATTGAAAACCATGAAATTTTATTGCACCGAGCAATGACTTTACACAGGCTTTCAAATCTTTTGATCTGCCTGAGAAGACAATGTCATCAATCCATCTTGTCCTATGCAAGTTATTTTTTCTTGCTTGGGAAAGATGTTGATCATCAAGCCCGAAGGCAATTAAATTAGCTAACATGGGGCTAGTGGGAAATCCCTGTGGAAGGGAGCTATCCAATGTTACTGAATCTGTCAGTATCCCTGCTATTTGAGGGCTGCAACCAGCAGCTCTTAAAAAACCCATAACCCTATCGGAGTTAATATTCGGGAAAAATTTCTTCATGTCCATTGACAATACGGCCTCTTGATTACAATGCCTGTAAACCATATCATCAATACATTTTCCAATAACACCTCCCAAGACTCCGTCAGGAAGATCAGCTTTAGCCAATAATTTTGAATTTATAACCCGAAGAAGTTTTTTATATTGTCGTGTAGGATTATACACGATCCTTGGTTCTTTAAGTTTACCATTTTTATACTGCATTAACGTCAGTTCTTTTACGTTGCTAGTTTT
Organism: Smithella sp. UBA2180; assembly: GCA_002327415.1. Classification (GTDB taxonomy): domain Bacteria; phylum Desulfobacterota; class Syntrophia; order Syntrophales; family Smithellaceae; genus Smithella. The sequence continues at coordinate 2,206 of DCVU01000093.1, read as the reverse complement.
ATTTTTACAAAAATATTTTATCGAGACGATTGGATAACCTAATGTCTGTTCAAGATCTTTGATCGATTCGAGATTTAATTTAAGAGGGAAGTTAGGATGCTGCTTACGTATTGACATGCAACCTCGACTTTGGACTATCGCTTTCGGGCTTTAATGATCTTTTGTTCTATGAATTATTTTTTACTTTTCATGAACCATACTCATGTCCATAAAAAGATTGCTTATAGGAAACAAAATAATTTTTGAGCTTTTCTAGTAGCAATAGAACATCTACTAGATACTTCCCAACGGTAAACACTTTATCCGTTGTCACAGAATTGCATTTTGTGGCAGATAAGTCTTCATTTATCTGCTGAGCGAGTATCCGTGACTTGCGAATAACCGTTGCGCAGCCATACATTTCTGGGTCAGATTCAAGTTTGTTCAGATATCTGCATAATTTACCCAGTTTGGCCACAATTCGTCTGTTGCTTTTCTTCATAACTCTAGTCCTCCTTTCTCTTTGATTTTGACTGCTTTACTCAAAAACAGTCTGCTATTTTAATCCTAAAGACAGTATTTATTAATAATACGATCTTCTTGACTATCGTAATTAATCCACTCTTATTAATCTTTTCTTATCGATAGATATTGAAGCTTATTTAGTTAGCGCAAAGAGAAAAGAAATTAATAATCAAATACATAGCATTAAGGACTGTGGACCCCGATAGAAACCGTGCAGACCAACGGTAGCAACAGAGATCAATCTGTTGCTCGACAAGGGCATAATATGCCCAAGGAGGTACATTTTGTGTGGCCAATTTTCAAAGAGCATACCAATAGCTGGTATATGCAAAAAATATAGGCACTACATGTAGTGTTGTCAAGAGGCCCCATTTAAAATAAAAATTAGCCTACGCCTGATATAATCGTTGTCAAATAATTAATGTTAATCTTAACTTATATTAATTAGTTAATTTTTACAGGATTTGAATAACTTGGGAATTCGAGGAATAGTATACTTAATTATTGACAATTATCGGAACAAATCAGCATGGGTTCCGGTGCGTTCAAAAATTATCCTGTTTTCATCAAATCGATAAATCAAAAGCCAATCCGGCTCCAGGTGGCATTCCCAACGATCTTTAAAGTTCCCTCTGAGCAGATGATCCTTCATTTTGATCTCAAGCGGTTTTTCGTTTATCAGTAAAATAATTGCCGCTTTAATTTTAGATACATCACACCCGCGTTTCCTCATTCTTTTTAAATCTTTTTCAAAGCGGGTTGTATATACCGGAATAAGCATTAGATACCTAATTTACGAAACATATCTTTGGCAGATTTACTTTCCACAAGCCCTTTGCCTGCATCGCTGTCACTGAATGTTTTTAGAGTTTCTTCATTGGGAATTTCCACGGCGAAAGGAAGACCGCGTCTCATCTTGACCTGATGAAAAAAAAGATTCAACGCCGCAGTTGTAGAAAGACCCAATGCCGAAAAAATTGCTTCGACTTCTTTTTTCAGTTCTGTCTCTGTACGGGCGTGGATCATTGCTGATTTTGCCATAATTTCACCTCTTACATTTATATCTCGTGCTACTTTTGTATCACATTTGAGATACAAAATCAATTGGTAATTCTGGGTAATATGAAATATAATGAAGACGGGTCAAGTTTCTTCTTGGCTCATAAACAACCGCTAAGAGACCAATGGAAAGCCTTTATATAAGGTCGTATGCAGTAAGAAACTTGTTACTTTGCTTGATACTTCTTATTAATCTGAGTTGTCTTTTTATTCGTTGAGGTAGTTTTTTTTGCGGTTGATGTCCCACCCGTGTCTTTTGTATTTGGGCAACTCTTCCCTTTACAGAATTTCGTTCCTGATAATGATTGTTTCTTCTCCACTCCTTTTTCACCTTCCGCAAATGCAACGCCTGAAACAGAAAATACAAATAATAGTGCAATAATCAGTGCCATAAACTTCTTCATAATAGATATTACCTCCTTATTGGTTTACTATCGTATGAAGATTCTCATATCAAATAACCCATTCAAAGTCTACTGACCGAACCCAATATATTTTCTCAATATTACGTTGCACCTTTCAAATCGTAATCCTTAATTCTGACAACTGCTCTCTACTTAAACTAAGTAGGTGAAAGAAATACTTTCACGGTAATCTTAACTTTAATTAATTAAGACTTAAAACTTTTATCATCTGTTCGTGA
>DCVU01000175.1 GCA_002327415.1 Smithella sp. UBA2180 | reverse complement strand
GAGCGCTTGGCTGATGTTGTGAAAGGAGTGAAATTCGTCAACGGTATTGAAGAAAAACGGATCGCCGCCTAATTCTACATACACAACTCTTGACAATATCTCAGGATTCCACACAGGCCTTGATAGATTTTTCATCCGTCACGTCAAGGGCGAAAGTTTCCACGTTGGGAGATTTAAGATCATCGACAGATTCCTTTTTACGGGCGGTGGCAAATACTTGCCAGTTACGCGCGGCAAATTCTATCGCCAGCGCACGGCCTATTCCCGTTGAGCATCCACTGATAAGCACTACTGGAGCATTAGCGTTCATGGCAAACCTCCCAATTATTATTTAATATAACATTATTTCATAAAGGTTAATTCGCTTTTCTGTCGGTTCATATTCGCATCAACCACTGCTTGGAAATATCAATGTTTTTATAACGATGCGCCAGCGGAAAATGTAATGTCCGGGTAATATTTATGTCAGCGACCTCAATCTCCAGATCGTTCACGATTTCGGCAAGGCCGGTTTTTTTTATGGTCGATTGCAGCGGGAAAAAATTGGGCGATTCGATCAGAACGATATTACGTGTATAATCATGCACGATTTGAGCAACGGCTCTGAAAAGCTCCGGATGGGTAGTCACGGCTCGTTCAGGATTAACCGGCACGAGCAGATTGGGTTTAAGGCACACTCGTTTATTTTTAAAATCTGCCGGGTTGAAGTCTATCTGTCTCAAACCCGCCAGAATTTTTTCTTTAAGGATTTTGTTATCGTACTGAGCACATTTTTGCAGAGAAATTACAGCCATGCTATCCTCTCCGTTAAGCTCTCTCCTGCTGAAGTCGGGTGACTACAATTAGCGGAATTGTTCCCCATCACTCTATTTTAATTGTGACAAAATAACTTTAATCAAATATTATAGTTTATCAATCATTATTTTAATGAATTAATTCAATACCTTAGCCACACATAAACCCCTGAGTAAAATATTTTCCATCAATACTTAAATTTTATTGACAAAAAGACCCTTTTTATCTATAAACTTCAGGTTCAATTCCAATTCAAGTAAGGATATGATTATGTACGCAATAATAAAGACAGGCGGAAAACAGCACAAGGTAACTGAAGGTGATGTTTTATCTGTGGAAAAACTTATGGGTGACAAGGGAGATGAAGTTGTTTTTAACGAAGTCCTGATGGTCTCCAACGATAAAGATGTAAAGATTGGCAAGCCTTTTGTAGAGGGCGCCAAGGTTGTGGGCAAGATTATATCTCAAAAGAAAGGTCCTAAACTTATAGTTTACCATATGATACGACGCAAAGGTTTTCATAAGAAAACCGGACATCGCCAAAATTTAACCAATATGAAAATAACAAAGATTTCAATGTAAGCGGAGGAAGTCATGGCACATAAAAAAGGTCAAGGAAGCTCCCGCAATGGCAGAGACAGTAATTCTCAAAGGCGGGGCATTAAAGTGTTTGCCGGCCAGAAAATCAACGCGGGCTCTATCATTGTGCGACAGGTAGGAACAAAAATTCACCCGGGCAATAACGTGGGATTGGGCAAAGATTTTACTATTTTTTCCCTGATTAACGGCGTGGTAAAATATGAAAGACTGGATAAAACAAGAAAAAAAGTGAGCGTTTACGCATCATAAAAATGATAGCTGGATATTATAATTTTAAAGGCGCTTACAACAAGCGCCTTTTTTAATGACACTCGCTGATAATGAGACCCAAGCTTCAGAAACGCAGTGCACTGAAGCTTGCTGGACGAATTATACCAGGCGCATAGCGCCGTGGTAAAACGAGCTTTGCGATGTTCGAAGCGTAAGTGGTAGTGAGGCAAGCTGAAGACAAGTGCAACGAAGTATGAAGCGTAAGCCGAACTATCCAATTCCGATTAATCGGGATTGGAAATTATCCCCGAAGCGTAGCGTAGCGGGATCATAGACTCAAGATGCATAAAACAAAGTGTATTTAAATTTGTTAGTCGAATTAATGAAACTCAAATATTACAAACGCAGTGCAGTAATATTGGTTAGTTGAATTATCCCGCCATAGGCGGAGGATATCGCAGATATCCGTGGTATCCCGCGCATGCGGGATTGTGGTACGGACATTTCCAAAACAGTTAATGTTATTTCAATAGAAAATTAACCCGGACAATATTTATGAAGTTTGTTGACGAAGCAAAAATTTATGTCAGGGCCGGACATGGCGGCCGCGGTTGCGTAAGTTTCCGACGGGAAAAATTTGTGCCGAAAGGCGGCCCGGACGGAGGCAACGGCGGCAAGGGCGGAGATGTGATCTTTCGAACGGCGGAGAGTCACCACACTCTGCTGGATTTAAAATATCAGCAACATCAATTTGCTAAAAACGGCGGGCACGGCTCGGGCAACAACCGCACGGGCAGAAGCGCGGAAGACTTGGAAATTATCGTACCGGTGGGAACAATAATCAAAAACTTTGAAACCGGAGAGGTGATGGCAGATTTATCTGAGGTAGGCCAAACCTTCGTTGCCGCGCACGGCGGTATCGGCGGCAAAGGCAATGCTCATTTTACCTCATCCACTCATCAAACACCACGCTTTGCCCAGGACGGCATGGAGGGTGAAGAATTCACGATTAAACTGGAATTGAAATTGCTGGCAGATGTTGGAATTCTCGGTTTTCCCAACGCCGGTAAATCAACTTTTATTTCCCGCGTATCCGCGGCCAGACCCAAAATTGCCGATTACCCTTTTACCACGCTGACGCCGCACCTTGGCGTCGTTAAACATTTAGACAGTAAAAGCTTTGTCCTTGCCGATATACCCGGTCTTATCTCCGGCGCGCATGATGGTATGGGCATGGGCATTCAATTTTTAAAACATGTGGAAAGAACATCTTTGTTGTTTCACATTATTGATATCTCCATGGAACCCAATACTAATGCCTGGTCTAATTTTACTACGATCAATAAGGAACTGGAGCATTATAATCCGCAATTGCTGGAAAAGCCGCAAATCGTAGCTCTCAATAAGATTGACCTTCCTTTCGTGAAAGATCAGGCTAAAAAAGAAGTTGCACTATTCAAAAAAAAAGGGATAATACTGCATCTTTTTTCCGCCGTTACCGGCGAAGGAATTCCGGAGATACTAAATAAAATAATCAAAATTTTAAATCAACACGAATCCAAATAATGTTATGAATAATATTCGCCGGGGAACACTCGCACACGTAAAAAAAATACTCATCAAAGTTGGTTCCGCAGTACTAACCGGACATGACGGTCTGGACATCAAGATTATTGATTCCCTTGTGCTAGAAATGTCTGATTTAGTGCGACAGGGATATTCGATAGTGTTGGTTACTTCCGGCGCGATTGTTTCAGGAAAACAGCGCATGAACATAACCGGCAAACTCAAAAGTATTCCCGAAAAACAAGCCGCCGCCGCCATCGGGCAGGGAAGATTAATGCGCGCCTATGCTAAATCTTTTGAAAAAAATGACCTTTCCGTTGCTCAAATCCTCTTGACGCTTTCCGATGTTACCGACCGTCAGAGATATTTGAATATCCGCAACACTCTTTCGACGTTGATGGAATGGGGTGCAATTCCCATAATCAACGAAAATGACACTGTCGCCGTTGATGAAATAAAATTCGGGGACAACGACAATCTTGCCGCAATGATCGCCAATATAATTGAAGCCGATCTTTTTATTAATCTTACAAGCATTGACGGCCTTTATGATTGTAATCCGACGGTATCTAAAAAAGCAAAGTTAATAAGTGTTGTTAATGAATGTTCCGAAGAAATTGAAGCCGCCGCTACGGAAGAAACATCATCCGCGGGCACAGGAGGGATGAAAAGCAAATTTCAAGCTGCCAAGAAAGTTACTGCTATCGGCATTCCCTGCATTATCGCTCCCGGGAAAAAGAAGAACGTTTTAATTGACATCATGTACGGCAAAGAAATCGGCACACTATTTTTGCCGATGGCTGATCGTCTGAACAGCAAAAAATACTGGATCGCTTTTACCTTGCGTCCCCGCGGCAAATTGATAATCGACGACGGCGCAAAAAAAGCCCTGATGGAGAAAGGAAAAAGCCTGCTTCCTTCAGGCATCGTTGATGTGGAAGGAGATTTTAATCTGGGAGATCCGGTCGTCTGTGTTGACCGCAAAGGCGCAATTCTAGCAAAAGGATTAGTTAATTTCAGTTCCACCGAAATAAGCAAAATCAAGGGACTGAAAACCTCCCAAATCAGCCATGTTCTGGGACATAAAGATTATGATGAAGTAATCCACCGTGACAATCTGGCTATAACTAAACAGAATTTTAAAAATAAAATTTAATCATTTTTCATCAATCGCCATATTCGCCAACTTATCGGCGTGGCTGTTGTGGGAACGCAGAACGTGTTTAACCGCAACTGAATTAAAAGAAGCAAGCAAGCCTCGTACATCTTTCATTAAAATCTTCAAGTTTTCATTTTTAACACGGTAGGAACCGTTGATCTGCTTGGCCAGAAGTTCTGAATCGAGATAGACTTCCAGATTCTTATAACCATTATCAAGAGCGCCCTTCAGCCCCATAATGAGCGCTCTGTATTCAGCAATGTTATTGGTGCAGTGCCCCAAATATTCCTTGCCCTCCCAAACAACATTTTCTCGATCATCCGTTATGACAGCACCAGCGCCGCCAGCACCGGGATTGCCGCGGCAAGCGCCATCACTGAATAATTTATAATTTCTCCCCACCATAGACTTAAGCCGGTTTCTCCATATCCTGAAAATACATTATCCGGTCACAGTTGGGACAACTAAACAACTCTTCCGATCTTTGCAATTCATTGTAAAGCTGCGGCGGAATATTCATATGGCAACCATTGCAAACCGATTTCCAAACGGAAATCACGCCGACACCTCTATTTCTTTTCTTAATTTTTTCGTATCTGGCCAAAAGATCATCGGAAACATTTTTTTGCAAATCAATGCGCTTTTTCCCCCAATTAACAACATCGGCATCTATTGTATTCAAATCGTTTTCAATTCTTTTCTTTTCCTGTTCGTACTGGTTTTTGCTCTGTTTTAAAGTTTCCCCATCTTTTTTTACTAAAATAGAAAGCTTATCCAATTCTTCCAATATCGAAATTATCTCGGTTTCAGTATTGCCGCGTGATGATTCGGCAATCTCGATTTCCTTGAGCATGGCCTGATATTCTTTATTATTTTTGACTTCCAGCAGCCTTTCTTTTGTTTTAACTATACTTTCATTAAGTTTTTTTATTTTGTTTTCACTTTCAGTGTGGCGTGATTTCATTTCATCATATTTTATTTTGTTTTTT
>DCVU01000120.1 GCA_002327415.1 Smithella sp. UBA2180 | reverse complement strand
TTTCTTCCGCGGACGTTAGAGTCCCCTCCATCAAATCTATACCAAATTTATCGATAAAACCATTTTTCAATTGAAAACAAATTTCCTGCGCATCGGCAGTTGAAGCAATTTCTTCGTTGACCGCCGTTACTGTTTCTTTCAGTTTTTCTAAATGCCGAGGGGTGCGCGCGGGCAATAATAAATCAGCCGTCTTCACCGGATCAAAAGCCAAAAGCAATGATCCATGCTGTAAAAATCCACCTCTTCTTCTCACCTGAGCACTGCCGCAAATCTTGCGTCCTTTAACTAAAAGCTCATTTTTAGATGGAACCGAAAAGCAATAAGTCTCCGCTTTTTGTGCCGCCAAAATCCGTCCACTTTCAACTAAATCCGCCTTTATTCCCAAATAAGCAAGGCCGCAAGCGATACATTCGCTGATCACCTTATATGTTCCCAGAATATCGGGCGGGAATGATTTTTCCTGATCCGGGGCTATAACAGAATAAGTAATTTCATTAAAATGGAAAATCGCTTTTCCCCCTGTTATTCTTCTGGCAATATCAACTCCGGCCGTGTAACATTTCTCAATATTTACTTCCTTTCTTGCGTCTTGAAAATAACCAATAGAAATTGCCGCCGGCTGTGAATTATAAAATCTAATCGTGGGGGCTTTTTTGTTTTTTATGGTTTCATAAAAAATCGCTTCATCTATAGCCATGTTTTCAAAAATATTATGCTTTTGAAAATTTAATAGTCTCCATGCCATAAAAAAGGATTATTCTATTTCTTTCTGCGTTATAAAATCATGATAGCTGGCAGCAACCATAAGGTCCTCTATTTGTTCCAAATTATCCATTTCGATGATAATCAACCATCCGGTATCATAAGGATCTCTGTTTATTATGTCGCTATCGTCGGTAATATCTTCATTAACAACAACGATGGTGCCACTGACGGGAGCAATCAAATCTACTACTTCTTTGACGGATTCGATGGAACCAAATGTTTCGTCGCGTTCCACATAAGTATCAGCTTCGAGAAATTCAACAGATAGAATGTCTCCTAATCTTTCCTGGACATAATCGGTAATCCCTATCGTGGCCATATATCCATCAACCCGGACCCATACGTGTTCGGAACTATAAAGTACATCTTCTGGAAACACTTTCATAACAGCACAACCTCTGCTTTTATTCTATAATGATAATTTCTTTATCCATTTTTGTAAGCTTTTCGCAACTATTTTTTTTCACCAGCACTGTATCTTCAATTCGTATTCCCCAAAGACCAGGAATATACAAACCGGGTTCAACGGTTACCACCATTTTCGGTTCTAAAATATCGGTGGAATTGGAAGCCAAACGCGGCGCTTCATGAACTTCCAAGCCAACACCATGTCCTGTACCATGAACAAAATACCGGACGTATTTCTCTCCAAAAACGCTTCGGGCGCGCCGATCAATACCGGCAGCGGAAACATTTGCTTTAATGCAAGCTAAAGCCCGGTCATGAGCGTTTTTCACCATTTGATAAGCATTTTTTTGCCTGTCTGTCAATTTACCAAAAGCAATTGTACATGTTTCATCGGAGCAATATCCTTTATATTTAACGCCAAAATCAATAACAACAAAATCTCCTTTTCTTATCTTTCTATCAGTAGGTTTAGCATGGGGTAATGCGGCATTTTCTCCTGCGGCAACAATCGCTCCAAACGCAAGTTCATCGGCTCCGGATCTTCGCGCCTCAAATTCCAATTCCAGCGCCACTTCTTTTTCCGTAAAACCGGGCTTTATTTTGTCTATAAGGGAACGAATGGAAGAGGAGGAAATTTCAGCGGCTTTTGCCATCAAGGTTATTTCCGCCTGGTCTTTGTACGCCCGAAGCAACCGCAACTCATCATTTAAAGCAACCAATCCTCCCTCACGGACACGGCTGGTCAATTGATTATACATTCCTACGGTTAGCGAATTCGCTTCAAAACCAATACGTTTTAGTTTAAGTTTCTTTATCGCCTGGGTAATTCCTTCAATCATATCACTGTATTCTATTGTCCGGAGATCACTCGTCTCCAGGCAAGCCTGAGCAATGTAACGGCCGTCAACAAGCAAAATTGCTTCATCGGAATTAACTAACAGGACACCTTCACTGCCTGTAAAACCGGAAAGGTAACGGATATTGCTCATATTGAAAAAAATTAAACTATCGATTTTGTAAGAAGAAAATTTTCGCCTAAGGCGGGATATTCTATCCGGTAAATTGCTATTTTTCCGCGGCATTTGTTTTTAACCTATCGATATTTTTCAGCCAGGAAGACAAAATCTTAACCACTTTTTTGGTATCCGCAACTTTCCCACCGGCAGTTGATGGAGAAGCAACTGACTCTCTATACGCATCAAGTTTTGCCGCAGCTTGAATGTTTTGCGGTTCTCTTTTTACTATTTCTTCGAGGATTTTCCGGGCTACTTGCAAGTGACCTTGCCTGATATACAGTTCCGCAAGAGTCACTGTAAACAATTCCGGTTCCGGGATATTATCATCTATTATATCAATTTCATTTACCGGATGGTCTTCCTGATCAAGAAGAGTCATTTTTTCAATAACCGCTCGCGCGTCTTCAGCGCTGGGATGCAAGGAAATAAATTTCTCGTAACAAATAGCTGCATCCTGATGAAAACCTTTTTTTCGATAAACATCACCTATCCGGTCATATACAAAAGACAACTCCGAAATCATATTACCTAAATCCCGCAAAATATCACGCGCCCTATCAAGCCTTCCCATGCCGATAAGAGCGCTCGCGGCAACTACGTAGGCATCGGCATCGACAGGCAAAAACCTAAGACGCTCCCGTGCAAGATTCAAAGCCTCCTGAAGTTTTTTCTGCTCAAGCAGTTTTTGTGCTTCGCCAGGAAAATGCTCACAGTTTTTCTCAAAAATATTATTTTCCATATTTTTCGGCTAATCAATTAAATGGAATTACTTCAAGGACTGTAAATAATTTTTAGCACGCCGGCCAAAAGAGGAGTCTGGTGATAATTTAATGACGGCCTGAAATGCTTTTTTAGCATTTTTATTATCTTCAACCTTTAAATAACATTGACCTAAAAATAATTGAGCATCAAAAAGTGAAGGGTCTAATTCCACGGATTTCTTAAAATGCCGTATAGCTTCCAGAAGGCTGTCTTGATCGAAATAAATAAGTCCTATATTTTTTTCAATCTGCGACCGTAACATGGTCCGGGGATCAGTATTGAGCGCTTCCTGATATTTTGCTAAAGCCTTGTTATAATCTTTTTTGGAATAGTAAGCCCAGGCCATATTATAAAGGGCCATTGAAGGCGTATCGTATAAATGATTACTGAGAGCTTTTTCAAATTCCTCAATTGCCTGATCCCAAAGCCCTCCGTCCGAATATAACGTGCCCAAAAAGTTATGCGCTTCGGAATAATTCTCATTCAGAGAGATTGCTTCTTTAAATTCCCCTATGGCTTCATTTTTCATGCCTTTCCCATGATAAGACATGCCTAAGTAATAATGAACTTTAGAATTTCCGGAATAGTATTTTTCAGCTTCCAGCAGTTCTTTTAAGGCGCTGTTATATTGACCGACTCCAATATAAGAGATGCCTTTGTTTAAAAAAAGTTCTGATTGTTCTCTGTGCCATGGAGTATAAGTACAGGAGGAACAAAGGAACATGGCCAGAAAAACAAAAAATAATGAGGATTTATTTATAATGAGCTTATTTTTATGAACAACCATTTTTAACCTGAATAAAATATAGCAACGGTCAGCTTAGAACCGATGAAGAATAATTAATTTATAATTTTTTCTGCACTTTCTTTAAAATTATCACCTTTTAGTATCTTTGGTGTAACAAAAATTAATAACTGTTTTTTGTTACGACTTACATTCTCGGTTTTAAATAACCAACCCAGAACGGGGATTTTCTGCAGCCAGGGAAAGCCGCTTGCCGATGTAGCTTCTGACGTCGACATAACGCCACCAATAACGACCGTGTCTCCATCACTGATAACAACTTTTGATTGAACTTCGCTTTTTTTAATGGGAGGATTGCCTTGGACTTCATTTGCATAATCGGGGCTATCATTGCTTGCCGAGATATCCATGGAAATTTTCCCTTCATCGGTTATTTTCGGCGTCACTTCCAACTTCAACAAGGCTTCCTTAAAAGAAACCGTTGCCGGTGAAGTGCCTGATGCCGGAGTTGTATACGGGACTTCAGCGCCCTGCTTAATAATAGCTTTAATGCCTTCCATAGTCACAACTTTGGGCGCAGAAATTAATTTTCCGCTACCGTTAGTCTCTAAAGCGGCCAATTGAGTTTCGAGAAAGCCCGTCGCTCCGCCAAACACCAGACCGATAACCGGCCCCGTTACAGCAGCTGGAAAATTTACCGCCGCCATAGCTAAACTTTTGCCCGCAGTATCTGTAATGCCGATTTGAGAAGGATAATTTTGTTGATATTGAGTTGGTGTTGAAGATGTAGAGCTGCCACCAGTTACACCCAAACCGTAAGTGCTGCCACTGACTTTCTGCTGATTTCCAAAACCCCACTCAACTCCTATCTTTCTGACAAAATCTTCGTTTGCCTCGACAATCTTTGCTTCAATTAATACCTGCTTCAATAAACCTTTTTCCGCCAGCATTTTTTGTTCTCTGGCTCTTCTATTATCGTCGGCCTTATTTTGATCATCTGCAGCCATTGCTCTATCAGCTTCATCTTTTTTCTTTCTATCCAAGGTTGTCACGGTAATGATATTACCTGTTTGTTTTTTAGTTAAACTATTCAAATCCAATATTGTATCCAGGGCCTGTTTCCATGGAACATTTTTCATGGATAAAGTTATGGTACCCTTTACATCATCGCTGGAGACAATACTAATATTACCGAATTCAGCCATTAGACGCAAAACACTCTTTATGTCTGCATCCTGAAAGTCAAGATCTATTATCCGATCCGTGCCTTTAACTGTTTCCTTTTTGACAGGCTTTTTTTCTATTTCTTCATCTTTCGTAACATCACTATCTTTTACAGTTTCCGCACTGACTTTTGCTGTTGCTTTTTTCCCCGTTGTCGTTCTTGAAGTTTTTCCTTTAATTTTTCGAGAATCACTGGCGTTCTTTTCCACTAAACTGGAAATATTAAAATCAATCAACAAATTCTGCCCTTCTTGTTTTATTGCGTAAGGAACAATCTTTTTAATATCAACAGTTAAATAAACCCACCGCTTACCTTTTATCAATTCTGGCGAAGGCGTTACGCTTACAATATTTTTTAATTCACCTTCTCCCAAGGGGCGGCATAGATTTTCAGGCACCGTCATGTTTTCCAACTTAATCAAATAACTGCCATTAATCTTACTTTTCATATCAATGACCGGCTGTTGGGATACAATAAGATGAATTCTTTCTTTACCGGGCAATTTCTCCAATAAAATATTCTCCAGGTTCCCGACATTGGCAACAACAGCCGCTGCCTTTTCTTCAGCTGCTTTGTTTTTATCTGATGTTTCCGCAGCAAAAGAAGCGCCTGAAACATATGTAAAAATCCAAAGAATAACTATAAAAATAAGAAATGTTTTGGATAAATATTTTTTCATGATCTTACCTCATTTTAATTTTTACGCAGTTTTAAAATTACCCTTTTTGGTTTTTTTGTTTCATATTCTTCCACGATGACACGATCAGCCATAATTTCGATCACTTTACCATCATATAAGCCAATATGAGTTCCTTTATATAGAGGGTAAAACTTTTTCGCCACATCTTCACAAATAGCCATACGATTATCTTTGTTACCGGCAATTCCTACTACTCGATATTTTTCAGTTTCGGACCTTTGCAACGGAAACATAGAGACCCCTGCTTTTTTTGCAATTTGCTGTTTCGTAGCAGCAGCATCTATTGTCAGGAAAGGCTTGAACGGATCAGGCTTACCTAATGGATTATAACTATAATTGTCTACTGAATTTGGCGCAGGCTGCGGCGGCTGTTGAATTTGCGTTGGCGTTGCAGCAGGCGCTGCATTTGCAACAGAAGGAATCAATGATTGTTTAGTTTGCGTTGCGGCAGACGTTGCCTTAACAGGAGTACGCAGAACCGCAGCAGGCAAGGTATTTTTTACTTCCGCAGCAAAAGCAAAGATTGCTGTAATAAAAATAATTATAAAAGTGCCGGCTATCGCAAATTTTATTTTCTTCATTTTGTTTTTTCACTTAGTTTTTCTTTTTTATCAATAAACATGTACGTCTTAATCGTACAAGATGTAGTGACAACATTTCCTCTTCCTTTTAATTCTTTCCTATCTCCGATAGAAATATCGGAAACATTGATAATTCGCGGTAATTGGGCCACTTTGTTAAAAAAGTAAAGGACGTTTTGAAAAGTACCTATTACCGAAACTCCCACCGGTATTTCTTCGTAAAATGGTTCCGGTGCCGGCGCGACAACTTTCTTACCGTTTTCATCAACGGTACCTGCAGGTTTCTGTTCGCTTTGCCGTTGATCCGAAGGTTTAAGCAATGATACTGTTTTTTCCACTCCGGTGGGCGGTTTCTCCAGTACTTTGGGTACCGGAGCCTTAGGTTCAAATAACAAAAACTCAACACCAGCATCTTTACCGGCCAATGCAACAGAATGGAAAAGGGCTGGTATTTCCTTCTGGTTGGGAAGTTTCAGCAGGGCTACTTTATAATTTTCCGTTAATTTCGCAACGTCAGCCATGTATTGATTAATCTGCATGGCAACTTTTTCTTTTTCTTTAATCTTCNNTTGGTTTTGGCAGGCATTTTTTTTATATCGTTCAATGTGATGGCCATCTGTTAGAATCCTTTTTTCAAGATACATGAAAAATTAAACTGTTGTAAAGTGACGCCGGCAATCTCCGTTTTTTTTGACGATATCAAATCCACTGATTTTATCGGATCAAATTTCTCAATTTCTTTCATAAAATCGGCGACAACTATATTGTCTCTGCCAGTACCTTCAATGACAATGCGGTCATCTTTCTGGGTTATCTTAACAAGCCAGATATCTTTAGGAACGAGCAGCGCCAGATTATCTAAAGCCTTTACCGGCGCTAAACGATTTTCTTCTAATGTTGCAATTACTCCCAGTTTTTGTTCCAGCTCTTTTTTATTTTTTTTAAACTTCTCTAAATCGCCTATTTTTTTATCTAAATTAACCAGCGTAATTTCCGCAGCTTTTACATCACTTTCTAAATTACTAATTGAGGAATTCATCCAAACCTGGATCCAAACAAGCAAAAGAATCAATACGATAAATGAACCTGCAGCAATGAATATTTGCTGGGCAAGATTTTCTTTTTTTTCTTTTTCACGATATGGCAGAAGATTTATTTTTATCATTTGTCGCCTATCTTCCTTAAGCCTAAACCTATAACTGTTGCGGCAATTGGCTTAATGCTTTCTATATTCTTTACATCAACGTTTCTTTTGTTATAGCCAATTTTTAAAAACGGATTGATTAATTCAGTTTTCACATTAAGCTTTTCGGATAAAGTTGTAACTAAGTTGTAAATTTGAGCCGATCCACCGGAGAGTAATACGCGCTTAATATATTCGCCGCCAAAAGTTGAATGGAAATAATCAATGGACCTTTCAATTTCCAGACAAATCGGTTTGGCAAAATCAAGAATGCTGTTTTTTAAATCCAGATTATCCTCTTCACTACCTTGGGAAATGCCTTCCACTTTGATTTTTTCTGCTTCCTCAAAAGTTATCTTATATTTTTCCTGCAAACTTTCAGTAATCGCGTTACCAGCCAAAGCAAAATCTCTAGTAAAAATTGACGTACCGCCTTTAATAACATTGATACCGGTAGTACTAGCCCCGATATTGATAA
>DCVU01000157.1 GCA_002327415.1 Smithella sp. UBA2180 | reverse complement strand
TTGCTCAGGTTGCTAATATTTCTATACCGGAAAGCCGTCTAATTCTTATTGTTCCATGGGATGCTTCGGTAATTGGTGCAGTTGAGAAAGCTATTCAAAAATCGGATTTAGGTTTAACGCCATCAAGTGATGGCAAAGTAGTACGTCTTTCTATTCCGCAATTAACGGAAGAGCGGCGTAAAGAACTGGTTAAAGTTGTTAAAAAGATGGCAGAAGAAGGAAAAGTTAAATTACGTAATGCTCGCAGGGATGCTAATGAAGAATTAAAAAGTATGAAAAAGAATAATAAAATGGCTGAAGACGAGCTTTTCGCTGCACAGGAAGAAGTTCAAAAATTAACTGATCAGTATATTGAAAAAACAGATAAAATACTTGCAATTAAAGAGAAAGAAATAATGGAGATTTAAACCGGACTTTACATAGATGTAGAAATGGGGAGTCGAGAGCTCCCCATTTGTTTTTCTGAGTATTATTAAAAGAATTGTTTTGTATTTGAGTCGATATTTTAAGATATTATTAGAATTTACCGAAATCAGATTGTCTGTTGAAAAAAATTGTTCTCTCTATTAGAGTGATAAATCAGTTTGGAGCTAAATTAGTGATAAAAATAGACTGGAATAAATTACCCCGACACATAGCCATAATTATGGATGGTAATGGGCGTTGGGCGAAACAACATGCCATAGGCAGAGTTCGGGGGCATAAGAAAGGTGCTCAAGCAGTCAGGACAGTCGTAAAAACATGTCGTGAAATCGGTATTAAATATCTTACTCTATATGCCTTTTCCATAGAAAATTGGGAACGTCCGGCAAAGGAAGTGGAAGCATTGATGTTTTTACTGGACGAGTATTTGACCAAAGAAACAAAAGAATTGCAAAAACAGGGAATCAGGCTCACAACAATCGGCGAAATAGATCGTTTGCATCCGTTGGTGAAAGATAAACTTTTGCAGACAAAAGAAAGCACGGCAAAAAATGACCAGATGGTTTTAAATCTGGCTTTGAGTTATGGTGGGAAAGATGAGATTATCAGTGCTGTAAAAAGAATTGTTCAAGATAATAAAAGAGGGATAATTGATATAAGTGATATTAATAAGGAAACTTTTGATCGTTATTTGTATACTTATGGAATGCCTGATCCGGATTTGTTGATTCGTACCAGTGGCGAGTATCGTATCAGTAATTTTTTACTTTGGCAGATGGCTTACACGGAACTTTATTTTACCAATGTCCTCTGGCCTGATTTTACAAAGGATGATCTTTTTAAAGCGATTGCCAGTTATCAGAAACGTGAAAGACGTTTTGGTTTGACCAGTGAACAGTTAGAAGAAATAAATTAGAAGAACTGAGAAAAGTGTCCCACGGCACTACGTGCCTGGGATAATTCCCAATAGCTAACGGCTATTGGATAGTTCGTCCAGCAAATTTCAGTGCGCTACGCTTCTGAAACTTGGGACTCACTACGACTTGCGCTTCGAATCACCATAGGTGATAATTCAACTTACAAGTTTCAGTGCGTTTTACTTCTGAAACTTGAGTTTCATTACTTCGTTGCACTCGTTCTTAGCGAGTCTCATTAAAAAGTGAAGAGTGAAAAGAAAAGTTAAGGGCTGAATATATGTCTAAAACGGGTAACTCATTGTTAAAGAGATGGCTGACAGGCCTTATTCTGGCGCCTTTATTAGTCATAGTTATCGTGTTTGGTTCAAAAGAAATTTTTACGGCTCTTGTTATTTTGTTTATTCTAGGCGGAGTCTGGGAATACAATCACATGGTTTTCGGAAATGACTTTGTAAAAGAAAAAATTGAAGGTATGATTTTTGCGGTAATTATTCCTTTGTTTGTCTTATTGGGCAATAGTAATCATTTACTTGCCGTCCTGGCCTTTTCCGTGTTGATTGTTTTTATACTATTTATCCTGTCGATTAAAGAAACAAATTTTGATGTCCTGGACGTCGCTAAAGTAATCTTTGGCATAATGTATATACCTTTTTTGATGTCATATTTCATTGCATTAAGAATGATGGATAAAGGAAAAGAATGGATATTCTTTGTTTTGTTCCTTGCCTTCATTGGGGATATAGTTGCGTTATATGCGGGTAAATATTTCGGCAAACATAAACTGGCTCCTTTTGTCAGTCCCGGTAAGACTGTGGAAGGGTTGACTGGATTGGTCTTGGGAAGCACGATTGCCTGTTTGATCTTCAGTCATTACTTCTTGCCGGAAATACCGCTTACGCAAGTAACAATTCTTGCTTTTACCGGCAGTATCATCGGGCAACTGGGCGATATTTGTGAATCCGCTATTAAGAGAAATTATGGGCTTAAGGATACGAGTTCAATTTTGCCCGGTCACGGAGGAATCCTTGATCGTTTGGATTGCCTGATTTTTATCGCTCCCTTTGTTTATTATTACCGTATATTTATAATTGGATAAATGAAAAGAATAACGATTTTAGGATCAACAGGTTCGATCGGATGCAGCGCGCTGGATGTTATTGGAAAAAATCCTGAGCGTTTTCAAGTCGTGGCGCTTGCCGCCGGAAAAAATGTAGGGCTGCTCAAAAAACAAATAGAAAAATTTAAGCCCAAAGTTGTTGCTGTAAGCACTAAAGAAACCGCTCTTAAACTTCGTGATTCCTTAACAAATAAAGATAAGGTTAAAATATTTTATAATAAAGAAGGATTGCAAGAGGTTGCTTCCTTGCCTTCAGCGGATATAGTTATCTCCGCCATATCAGGTTCAGCCGGTTTAATGCCGACACTTGCGGCAATTGAAGCGGGCAAAGATGTTGCTTTAGCCAACAAGGAAACTATGGTTATGGCCGGAGAGATCGTCACTAAAAGGGCGATTAAAAAAATGGTGAAAATTATTCCTGTTGACAGTGAACACAGTGCAATATTTCAGTGTTTGGAAGGACATAAGCGTGAGAATCTGAAGCGGATAATTTTGACCGCCTCCGGAGGTCCATTTCTAAATTTTACCAAAAATGAATTGAAACATGTTAGTCTCCGTCAAACATTGCGTCATCCTAACTGGAAGATGGGCAAGAAAGTAACTATTGATTCTGCTTCGATGATGAACAAGGGATTGGAGGTTATTGAGGCTAAATGGTTCTTTAATTTGGATATCAACTGTATTGATGTTTTAATTCATCCGCAAAGCGTAGTTCATTCAATGATTGAATTTATTGATGGCGCTTTTTTGGCGCAAATGGGAATTCCGAATATGAAAGTACCTATTGCTTATGCCTTAACTTATCCGGAAAGGATAGTTAATGATCTTCCATCTCTAAATCTTGAAAAAACGGGAAATTTGGAATTCCACAATCCGGATGTAAAGAAATTTCCCTGCTTAAGTCTTGCTTATGCGGCAGGACGTTGTGGCGGCACGGCTCCAGTTGTTTTAAATGCCGCCGATGAAGTTGCCGTATCTGCATTCATGGAAAAGAAAATTGGTTTTATTGATTTGCCTAAGATCGTAGAAACGGTTCTTGGTCTTCATAATTCAATTAATAATCCTTCGTTGGATGATATCCTGCAAGCCGATTTGTGGGCAAGAAGAGAAACTAGCAAAATAATAGAAAGGATAATGTAGTGGTTACTTTAATTTCTTTTATAATCTTATTGGGAGTTCTTATTTCTGTCCATGAATTTGGTCATTTTCTGGCCGCTCGAATTCTCGATGTTGGCGTTCTCAAGTTTTCTCTGGGGTTTGGTCCGAAGATCGTTAGTAAGAAAGTTGGCGAAACTGAATATGCGCTTTCCTGGATTCCTTTAGGCGGATTTGTCAAACTTTTGGGTGAGTCGGGTAATGAAGAATTATCGCCGGAAGATGAAAAAAGATCGTTTTTTAAGCAGGCCATATGGAAACGTATGCTAATTGTTTTAGCCGGTCCCGTTTTTAACTTCTTATTGGCTATACTGATATTTATTATTGTTTATGTGTATGGTTTGCCGAATCTAACAGCTGTAGTCGGTGAAATGCAAAAAGAATCTGCCGCTTTTGAAGCAGGAGTGATGAGTGGTGATAAAATCATTTCCATTGATGGACAAAAAATTATTTTTTGGGAAAATATAAGGCCGGTAATAGCTGAGAGTAAAGGTAAGGAAGTGGATGTTGTTATCGAGAGGGGAGTGGAGAAGAAGCATCTTGTAATTAAGCCAAGGTTATCTAAATCAAAGAATATTTTTGGTGAAGAGGTAGCCACATACCTTATTGGAGTTGCTCCGGCCGGAAATATGATAATAGAAAGAAAAAATCCCTGGGATGCGGTCATTGCATCATTAAGCAAGACTTGGGAGATCAGCAAACTGACAGTTGTTTCTGTGGTTAAAATATTCGAGGGCGTTATTTCGCCGCGAACTTTAGGCGGTCCGATTTTTATTGCTCAGGTTGCCGGTGCTCAGGTAAAAGAAGGCATAATTCCTTTTATTCTCTTTATGGCCATACTTTCTATTAATTTAGGTGTCATTAATCTTTTTCCCATACCTGTTCTCGATGGCGGCCATATTTTCTTTTACCTGATTGAAATTGTAACCAGAAAAGAAATAAGCATAAAAGTGAAAGAGATGTCTCAACAAATCGGTTTTGCCGTTTTGTTGATGCTAATGCTTTTTGTGATTTTCATTGACATCGAACGATTGAACATTAAATTTATCAATGACATTATGAAATATTTTAAGTAAATAAATCATGCTGACTTTAGCTTTTGATACTTCTTCCAAAACTGTTGCGGTAGCGCTCTTACTGGATAATGTTATTCTTTATGATATCATAATCAATGTTGATTTAAATCATTCGGAAGTGCTTTTGCCTGCAATTGATTACGCTTGCCTTCAAACAAGAATAAAAGTTGCCGAAGTTGATTTGTTTGCCTGTACGATTGGTCCCGGGTCGTTTACTGGACTGCGTATTGGAGCCAGTACACTCAAAGGACTGATGCTGGCAGCAGGAAAGCCTGCCGTCGGTGTTTCTTCTCTTGAAGCTCTTGCTTTGAATGCGGACAAGAGTTCAAAAATAATTTGTTCTCTGATGGATGCTGGTCGCGGGCAGGTTTATGCAGCGTATTTCCAGTATAATCAGAAAGGTATTCTGGAACAAATAGGTGCAGACAAAGTTATAAATCCGGCGGACATTAATCCTGATTTTAAACAGGAAGTATTTTTTGTCGGTGACGGGGCAATCAAATATGCCGATATTATCGGTGGTACAAAGAAAAAAAATATTTTTATTGCGTCGGAACAGCAGCAATATATTAGCGCTTCATCTGTAGCTATTTTAGGGATAGAAAAATTCAGTCGAAATGAAATACTTGATGCAGAAATATTTGTGCCTGTCTATTTGCGTTCGGCGGATGCTCATCCGAAAAAAGCTTTATTTGAGAATTGATGATTGTTCTGAATTAAGATGCTTTTATTTCGTCCAAAAGTTTCTGGGCTTTTTTATTGTACGGATTCATGGAAAGGACAAAATTAAGACGTCCAATTACATCATCAATATTTACACTTTGAGGTTGCGATAAATATAAAGAATATTGAATATTGGACAAATTAAAATTTGTTTCTTCGTGAAAAGGATTAACTTTAAGAGCCCTGCCGTAAGTAGATATTGCTTCACTAATATTATTAGTTATTTCATAAACAGAGCCTAGGTCATTCCAGACATCGGCGTTTTCGGGTTCCAGTCCTAAAACAGTTTGAAAATTCTTTGAGGCTTCAGCATAGCTTCCGTATTGAAAATAAATTCTGCCCAAATTATGAAGAGCCTTCGTATGCAGTGGATTAATCTTGATAATGTTTTCATATTCATCTGCTGCTTCTTCATACATATCGTGCTTGTCGTATAAAGTTGCTAAACAAAAATGCGGCTCAACGTCTTGCGCAGCGATCCCAATAGCCGTTTTATATTGATCAACAGCATGGTGATAATCTCCTTGCAACTCTAATATCTTGCCGATTTTGATAATTGCTTCGATATTGTCAGCTTTTATTTCCAATGATTTTTCGTAGCATTTTTTTGCAGAATCGAGCATATCCATTTTTTCGTAGATATATCCCAGGTAGTCGAAAGTTTTAGGATTGTCCGGCTCCCGTTCTGCATTTTTTTGAAAACAGATTAAAGCTTCATCATAATTTTTATTTCCCAGATGAATAAAACCCAGTTTTACATAATCCTCAGTGGACTTGTTGTCTTTTTCAATATCTTTCTTACGGCTGGCAATGGTCAGTTTGTTATATTTCTGATAAGCGTTATAGGGTTTTTGAGGGGGGGTTTTTTCTAAAAATTCTTTATCCATGGTTTTATAATTATTCCATAGCCTCAGTTTGTATTTGAGGTGCCGTTGAACTTGTTTAGAATAACACTTTTTATTTCAAACCAAATGGAAACCGGATCAATATTTGGTGAATGCATCACGTGCGGATTTTCTTTAATAATTTGGGCTGACCAATATCCTGCCAATTTATTTTTGCTTTCAGAATTCGCCAATTTTGCTTGTCTTATAATGTTATCAGGAATCGATATTTTAACTTTCTGTTTGCCAATTAATACTTCTTCATAAGCTTCGTGCTCAGTATTTATTGGCGGTTCTTCATTTTCTTCTTGAATTGAAGAAGGCTGTGCCGGGGATGCTGCTTTTGTTTCAACGGTCTTAGTCTCTTGTTGAAGTGGAACGTAAGTTGAAGAAGTTCGTGCCAGAGGGACTAACTCTACTTCAGCAGCAATAGTTTCAGGTTGCGCAGAAGTAGGCTTTGAGGAAACTTGTGCTGGAGGCATCTCTTTCTTTTCGAGAGGAATAACTTCCGGTTGAGCAATAATGGGTGTTGACGGATCATGTTTCGGAGATATCTCTTTTGTTTCAGTGGGTATAGTTCCCGGATGAGAAGGAATATTAGTTGAGGAAACTTGTGCCGGGGGCACCGCTTTCTTTTCAACAGGAATGATTTCCGGTTGAGAAGGAGTAGGTGTTAAAGAAGCTTTTGCCTTAGATGCAGCTTTCTTGGGAGTTGAAGATTTAGATTTTTTCTTCAACTTTTTAACTGCCGGTTTGTCAATGATCACATCTTTCTTTTCAATGGAAATGATTTCCGGAGAAATATATTCTCGGGGTAGTTCAATTTCCAGAGGGCTCTGTGTTTTGTGTTTTTGCGAAGAAAATTTGCTTAATTTCTGGAAACGATCAGCTATTTGCGAGGCAACTTCGCCGGATATCGTCTTAAATTCGTTTGTTTCTCCGGCTTTTAAGCAAAGTTTACAAATTTTGTTAATAAGGCGGGGAACACCATGTTCAGAAAATTCCCAAATTACAGGAATGGCGTCATCAGAAAATATCTTTTCCTGAATACCGGCAAGCTTAAGTCTTGATTCGATATAAATCTGAACAGCTTCCTCTGAGGGCAGTTTTACTATATGGCAATAAGTGCCGATCCGTTGAAATAAATTGGTTCGTTTGGGATTTTCCAATTTCTGTGCAAGTTCCATCTGACCGGCAAGAATCAACGTAAAAAGATTACGATCATCATCCTGCATATTGGTTAAAAGGCGCAGATCGTCAAGATTGCGGGAAGATAGAACATTGGATTCATCAATAACAATTACGATCTTTTTACCCTGATCATTTGTTTCAAATAAAAGACGATTGAATATTTCCAGCAAATCAACTTTCGTTGTTTCTTGACATTGTTTGCCGGTTATTTGTCCGATAATTTCTCTTAACAGTTGTATGAAGGAAAGAGAGGGATTGGTGATTAACGCGACCTTATATTTTTCCGGTTCCAGCGAGTCAATTATAATTCGCAAAGAAAGAGTTTTGCCTACGCCTACATCGCCTACAATAACAGCGAAACATTCATTGCCTTCCTTGATAGCAAAAATTGTCTCAGAAATGACATCTTCCATGGATTCATGACAGTCTACATACATTGAAGAATCAGGAACATTATCGAAAGGCGGTTTATTTAGATTCCAATATTCGCAGTACATCTATATTCTCCTAATAAACTATATAAAATAAAGATAATTTACCATTCAATGTTAAATAATTAAATAAGTAATCGTTATTTTTTAAGTTGTGCGAATTCTTCGTCATTACTCAAATACTCCAGAATGTCTTCCAGTAAAAAGCGTCTCATCCTGCCAAGTTTATAGCTGTTCAATTTTTTTTCATTAACAAGTTTCTGTAGGAAGCTTTTGCTGATTTGAAGTATTTGACAGACCTGATCAGAACAAAGCATTCTTAACAGAATTGATTCATTGTAACGAAAATTAAGAGCTAGTTGACCGTTGTGGTCGATTTTTATGTCCAGAGACGGATCTTTTTTTGCTCCTCCCAGTAATTCTTTTATATATTCCGATTGCTGCAGTAATGCTGATTGCTCTTTTGTCATAATTATGGAAATGATACACGAGGCATCGTCCATGAATTCTTCTACTATTTTTTTATTGGATAATCTCGACTGATTATCGGCGGCGGTGTCGCTTTTTGCAGCTTCAGATGGAAGAGTATCACAGTGTCTATCCGGCGGTGCAGGTTTAACATCCGGTTGAGCTTGTTCTCGACGTCTTTTTACGATGCAGATTTTTTCCATATTGCTCCTGATAATCTTAATTTACAGTTTCGTAAACGATTATTATTAAATAGGGTATTGGTAAATAATTGTCCTTTAATTGCATTGAAGAAAAAATTCCCATGTCCCAACCAGTCGTGTCAGGAACATAATAGTTTAATTTTAATACGTATTTTTCTATCTTGTTTGGCAAGTAAAATCAAGACAATTTTTAATCTTAAAGTTCAAGCTAACGTTGGATGGGGGCAGTATGTTATTTGAATGTTGAAATGAGAATCGTTTATATGATCCGGAGTTTTTTTTCACCAAGATATATGGGGTAAAATACAGCCAGGAGACAAAGAAGAAAAGCAAAGCCAAAGGAAATAGTGAACCAGATTATTTGCGGTAGAGAAAGACTCTGGCCGCGCAAATTTGCCATAAATATGTAATACACAGGCCCGGCTTCCAGAATTATAACCGAAGCAATTAAACAAAAACAAAGAATCATAAAGAGGAGTCCGCCAAAGCTTGTTACAACCTGTGCCGGATTTTCCGATTTAAAATCGGCATAGACGGCACCCAGACCAATGGCCATGCCCGCCACGGCAGGAACAAGACAAAATATTGTTATGGCTGATAGAGCCATCATGAAAGGAGAAACTCGCAGCAGAAAATTGGAAACAACAATTAGAACTTCTGCTAAAATTAATAAGGGTATGTAATACAAAAAAAACTTAATCCAGAGGAAGTTTTTTATCGATACCGGCGCCGCTTGAACAATCCAAAAAGCTTCGCCTTCCATGCTTACAGCCGGAAAAACGAAACGGGCAACAATGGCCGTAAGCACAAAAGCCGCCAGTCCTATATTTAAGAAAGAAAATAAATTTTGCAGGTAAATGGTTTTAATTGGCATATTGCCCAGAGGTAAAACAGAAAAATTGTAGAGGTAAATTGCAATTAAGGCGGCCATTAGAAATAATTGCGGCCATTGTGCCGAATCCCTGAAAAAGGTTCTGATTTCCTTGACCGCAAAAGCTTTTGATTCACGCGGGAGAAAATTTAACAAACTTTCCCAATTATAATCTTTATATTTTACCGGCGTGAAAAGCCGCCGTGGAGTTGTTTGCGATTTAGAAAAACCGGTAAAATATACAGTCTGAGCTGTAATGTTACAAATGAAAATAAGCATGAAGGCGCAGGTTCCGGTAAGCGCTATATTGAAAAGACAGCTTTTTATTTCGCCGTTAAGAGCGGCTTTGATGGAATCGGTAATCCATGTTGTTGGTAGAAGAGGCGAGTTGGGAGTTTGCATGGAATTTAAATAAAGAACAACGGAAGCAAAGCTGTCCGGATTAACCAATTGCTCCGGCCTTGTTAAACGTAAAACAAGGATAAGAATCANNAGTATTTTAGCTCCAAATAAAACCAGGATGCCGCTGAGAGCAGAAACGATAAGACACATGAAAATTATTGCGACAAAAAAGATCAGATAAAAAATGATGCCCGCTTTATAAATCAATCCATACGATAAAAATACCGGAAGACTAAAAGCGACGATCATCCAGGAACTGTCAAAGGTGCTGATGAGCCACCGTGAAATAAAAATATCTTTGGACGAAACCGGCAACGAATGCAGAAGCGGTAAATCCTGACTTAAATACAGATGAGAAAGGCAATTGATGATATTGCTGAAGAGCAACAGCGTAAAAAAAGTCATAACGAGCATTGAAATAAGCTTCATGGCTAATATGTCGCCGAAATCCTGTACGCTTTGAAAATAAAACAATACGCGATAGAAAATAATAAAAGTGCCTGTCCAAAAAACCACACCAAGAATGCCGTACATAAAAATACGCGCCCAGTTGTTTCTTTCATTGTTTGGCCGCAAACTGTTGATTGAGGAAAGTATGCGCGGTCTTAATAGGGAAAGAATAGTATTCATATAAAAGTATTTTCTTTTATTATGGTTAGAAAAACTTCTTCGAGTCTGGCTTCGCCAAGATTTGCAATATGCTTCAATTGATCAAGGGTTCCCTGCGCCAATAGTGTGCCCTTGTGAATTAAACCGATTCGATGGCACAAGTCCTCTGCTATACTTAAAGTGTGTGTGGAAATAAAGATAGTCGTTTGATTGGCGGCCAGTTCGTTTAGAATATTCTTAACCATGTGCACGGCTGCAGGATCAAGGCCGACCATCGGTTCATCAATAATCAATATTCTGGGGTCATGCAGCAGAGCGGAAGCAATGATGAGTCTTTGCTTCATACCGTGTGAGTAAGCTTCGATCAGCTCATCAGCCCAGTCCCAGAGGGCAAATTGCTGCAAGAGATTTTGGGCTTTTTGTAAAAAAGTTTCGCGTTTAACATCATATAGATCAGCCGAAAAACGCAGGAACTCCATCCCTGTAAGCTTTTCGTAAAGAAAAGGCCTGTCGGGTACAAAACCGATCATTTTTTTCCCATCAACCGGTTTTTGGGCCATATCCAATCCGCCGATGATAATATTACCGGATGTAGGCGCAAGAATGCCGCCCATCAGGCGAATGGTCGTAGTTTTACCGGCGCCGTTGGGACCGATAAAACCATAAATTTCGCCGGCGGCAACATTTAAGCTGAGCTTGTTTACCGCTATAGTAGTACCGTAATCTTTGGTTAGTTCGTGTAATTTAATCATTTAGTTTGCTCCAGTACCTCCAGTTTAATTTTGCCCATTACACCCATTAAGTTAAGTTGTTCACCGTTATCGCCGCGAACAAGTCTGATGTGGGTCACATCGGCTGGAATTTGATTGAAAACGGCATCGGCAGTGATCCATTTTCCCAGGTAAAAAACGTTCCACGCATGCCAGTAAAACCGGCCATGGAGATAAACCAGGCCCGCTTCCATTTGCGCCGGAATGCCGGCAGCACGAAGCAGGGCGACTGTCAGCACGGAGTGCTCGTTACAATCGCCGACTTTATTTTTTAAGACTTCCAGCGCGTTGGGCACCGACAAGACCGGTTTTTTCTCAATATTCCTGTAAACCCAGTTTATTATTTTTCTCGCTTTCTGCTCGTCAGTATCAGTAGGCTTGATGATTTTTTCCACCTGCGCTTTTATTTGCGGATGATCGGATTGTATAAACGGTGCGGGTTTCAAAAAAATGATGGCAATTTGTTTAATAAGATTATTATTTGTTGACGACGATAACAGGTTTTCTTTGGTGATGGTTAGAATGTTATGATGAAAGTTTTGTCTGTCACTATCAAGGGATAACGCGTCGCTAATACCGTCGATTTTGATTTTAATTTTGCTGAGCTTTTCCGGTTCAGTAATTTCGACATTGGAAGGGATGGAAGAAATTTGCGTAAAATCAACGCTCCCTTGATCAGCTATTCCTTCTTGGGCTTTTTGCGGACTTACCTTTTCCATAGAGAGGCCGAGGATGCCTGTTTCTTTTACGAGATCGCCATCTTTATTCAGCCAGGCGCAGTTTTTTGCCCCCGTGAAGTCGGCGCAATATTTTTTTGTTAAGATTCGTTTTCCCATAATGAGAATAATTTCATCGGCATCTCTGGTAACTTTAATCGATCGTATTGACAATGTAGAAGGGTCAAAAATGCTGAAACTACGGGTTACATTTTTGTCTAAATCAGCACAAAACGCGGCGTCATAAATACTGCCGCTGATATGGGGAATATCTTTGAGCGGAATTTCGCTTTTTTCTTGCGCACCAGGCAAGCCGGTGAACAGGATCAGTTTATTTTTGACCACGTGACCATGAGCATTAAAGCGAAACAGGTTGGAGTTCAAATTAAAGTTAAATGAGGAAAGAGTCATGTCGTGGTTCAAATCGCCCTCGGTCAAAATATTGAGAGTCTGCGCTACTCCCATGGTGTTGATCTTCATAAAGACAGTTTCATTATAGTGGGATTTTTTTTCCAGATTGGCAAAAATCCGGTGAACAAAACCAATTTTTTTGCCGTTTTGATAGATATTCATCCATGTATCTTGAGACTTCTGTGACTTTATAATTTGAATAGTCGAGACTGAATCCGGATTTTTCTGAAAAAATTGAAGGCGAATAAATAGCAGGATGAAGAAAGCAAAAGTAATGAATATACCCCAGATTATATCCCATTTTATTTTTTGCATAGACAATAGCCAGCGAAGATAGAGCATTGATTTAGAATAACAATTGCTGCATAAAATATAGGTAGTGTATGCAAAAGTCAACAAATAGCTGTTCTGATTTGTTTTTGTATAAAGATTTATTGACAAGAGCACTCAATTGATATAACAAAAAACGCTCATTTAATACTGAGCCGTTTATAGCGAAATCTGATATTTGCTGCCTCGGTATCATGTTAAATGCAATCAGTTAATTAAGAAAAGATAAATGCTTTATGAAACATGATAGTGTAATTGCCCGTGGTGGTTATCCTTTTATCGTTTTGTCTCTGGTCACTACTGTATTTATTGCATTTTTCGGTATTGGCTGGCTGACAATTTTATTTGCATTTTTTACATTTTTTATTATCTGGTTTTTCCGCAATCCGGAGAGATATTTTCAAGAAGAGGAAAAAGTATTAATTTCTCCTGCCGATGGCAGAATAATCAAAATAGAAGATGTCGAAATAGATGGGACCATTTCCGGAAAATTTAAAAAAGTTAGTATTTTCATGAATGTTTTTAATGTCCATGTCAATCGTGCTCCTTACGCGGGTGAAATTGAAGCCATTAATTATCATGAGGGAAAATTCTTTTCTGCTAATTTAGATAAGGCTTCGCTCGACAATGAACGCAATGAAATTATGATTCGTACCGAAGACGGACGTTCTTTATGGATGGTGCAGATAGCCGGTCTAATTGCACGCCGGATCGTCTGCTGGGTCAACGCAGGGACAACTGTTAAAAAAGGAGAGCGAATAGGCTTAATTCGTTTCGGTTCAAGGGTTGATGTTTACTTGCCCGAAGATTCTCGAATTTCAGTAAAATTGAGAGACAAGGTTAAAGCAGGCGAAACAGTTCTAGGATATTTGTCATGAATACGGAAATTTCACCCCGCAAAATGCGGATGAAAAAAGGTATTTATATACTGCCGAATCTTTTCACCTCGGCCAGCTTATTTTGCGGATTTTATTCTATTATTGCTTCTTTTAAAGAACATTTCGTGCCTGCGTCTATTGCTATTTTGTTTGCCGTTGTTTTTGATGGATTGGATGGCCGGATTGCCCGCCTTACCAATACAACTTCTAAATTCGGCGCAGAATATGATTCCCTGGCCGATGTGATAGCTTTTGGTATTGCGCCGTCTCTTTTAGCTTATTGCTGGGCCACGTCTATTTACGGCAAATGGGGATGGATTGTCGCCTTTCTGTTTGTTCTCTGCGGCGCGCTCAGATTAGCCCGATACAACATCCAAATAGGTATAATTGAAAGCAGCGTATTTAACGGCCTGCCCATTCCGGCAGCGGCTTCGGTTATAGCCACCACCGTAATTTTCTTCAATAGCGATTATGTCGGAGTGGAAGGGAAATTCCATAATATTTTTATAATGGTATTTGTCATTATCTTGTCGCTTTTGATGGTCAGCAGTATCAAATATTACAGCTTCAAAGATATGAAGCTCCTTGTGCGGAAACCATTCATGATATTTTTTGGGTTGGTCGTTTTATCAATTATCATAGTAGCAGAACCGGAATTGATGTTTTTTGTGTTGATATTAGGATATGCTCTTTCCGGTCCCATTTGGTGGGTAGTGAAATTCATTAAAAAAACTAAAGAAAAGAAAGAGAATATTCAGTAATCGAAACAAGATAAGAAAAAAGAAATAATTCATTTGAAAAATTATGCGAATTACAGGAGGCGAGGCCAGGGGGAGAACATTAAGTTTCCCTTCAAGATCAAAGGAAAGGCCTACTTCTGATTTTTTACGTGAAGCTCTTTTTAATCTATTGGGTACTTTGCAGGGCAAAACATTTCTTGATCTTTTCGCCGGATCAGGAAGTGTCGGTTTGGAAGCTGCCAGTCGCGGAGCTCAAGATATTTGTTTTGTAGAAAAGAATAAAAATCTAGTTGAAGTTATTAAAAAAAATATCCAAACATGCTGTCTTGGTAGAAATTACCGAATAATTGATAAGGATATCGAGTTCGGTCTGCGTGATCTTTTTAGAAAAAAATGTGAGTTTGACATCATCTTTGCCGATCCACCCTATAACCGGGATTTAACAGGCGTAACGCTTAAGGCTTTAAGCAAACATCAGGTTCTCCATAAAGATGGTTTAGTTGTAATTCAACATTCGATAAAAGAAAATTTTACTGAGCCTGTAAATAATAATATTTATCAAACAGATCAGAGAAAATATGGCGAAAACACCTTAACTTTTTTGAAAATGGAGAAGAAATGACACAAGAAAATTCAGCGAACAGAATTGCAATATATCCAGGTTCATTTGACCCGATGACTAATGGCCATGTGGATCTTATTAAAAGAGGGCTGAATATTTTTGATGAGATAATCATTCTCATTGCTTACAATCCTAATAAAACTTATCTGTTCACGGTAGAAGAAAGAATGGAAATGATTCGGGAAATATTCAATGAGACTAAAGGAGTCAGGGTAGATTGCTATGCCGGATTGCTCGTTGATTATTTGAAAATTTCCGGCACCAGCATAATATTGCGCGGAATGCGCGCTCTTTCTGATTTTGAATATGAATTTCAGATGACACTGATGAACCGCCGGCAAACAAGAAAAATTGAAACCGTTTTTCTTATGAGTGGTTTTAAATGGTTTTACACAAGCTCCAGATTAATCAAAGAAGTGGTGAGTTTGGGTGGTTCGGTGAAAGGTCTGGTGCCGGATAATGTTAATCAAAAGCTTATAGATAAATTCAATATTAATAAAAGCAAGGAGTAATTTGTGCGATTATCGTCTCGGGTAGAGAAAATTAAGCCATCAGAAACTTTAGCCATTACTGCAAAAGCCAACGCATTGAGAGCGCAGGGAAGAGATGTGATCGGCTTTGCTGCTGGTGAACCTGATTTTGATACACCGGTTAATATTAAAAATGCGGCAATAAAAGCCATTGAGGAAGGTTTTACCAAATACACTCCGGTCGGAGGCACTGATGAACTAAAAGACGCTATTGCGGCTAAGTTTAAACGCGACAATGATCTTGAATATAAACGTTCGCAAATAGTTGTTTCCTGCGGAGCGAAACATACATTATATAATTTGGCGCAAGTTCTTTTTGATGCCGGTGACGAAGTCATTATTCCTGCTCCCTACTGGGTTTCTTATCCTGATATTGTAGTTTTGGCCGGAGGCCGGCCGGTAATTATTAACACGCAGGAAAAAGACGGCTTTAAAATGAAGCCTGAGCAGTTAAAGGCCGCTCTAACCAAACATACCCGCGCCATAATTATTAACAGCCCTTCCAATCCTACCGGGGCGGCTTATTCACAGGAAGAACTAAAAGCGATTGCTGCAGTTTTGCTGGATAAGGATATATTTATTATTTCGGATGATATTTACGAAAAGATATTTTATGCTAACTTTCCTTTTATTAATATAGCCGCCTGCGAACCAAAATTGAAGGACAGGACAATAGTAGTTAATGGCGTATCCAAAACTTATGCTATGACCGGCTGGCGCATAGGTTATGCTGCCGGCCCGGAAGAGATAGTGGCGGCAATAAATAAGATCCAGAGCCAAAACACTTCCAATCCGGCATCCATTGCGCAGAAAGCGGCAGTGGAAGCGCTTTCCGGAGATCAAAATATTGTCGATAAAATGGTGAGCGAATTTCAAAGGCGAAAGGATTATATTGTTGACGCTCTCGAACAAATTCCCGGCGTAAACTGTTTTTCTCCTGAAGGTGCATTTTATGTTTTTCCTAATGTGTCCAATATTTATGGACGTTCTTACAAAGGGAGAAAAATAACAAATTCCACAGAATTAATTGATTACCTGCTTGACGAAGCTAACGTGGCCGCTGTTCCCGGAGTAGCATTTGGCAGTGATGATCATATACGCTTATCTTATGCTACTTCCCTGAAAAACATTGAAGAAGGGGTAAAGCGGATTAAGGATGCTGTTTCTAAATTAGAATAACAGGAGAGAAAATTAATGGGTGGCATTTTTGGAATTGTATCATCGGAAAATTGTGTCCAGACCCTTTTTTACGGAACTGATTACCATTCGCATTTAGGAACGGAAAGCGGCGGTATGGCGGTATTGGGAGCAAAGGGCTTTTACAAAACCGTTCATAGTATATCTCAGGCTCAATTCAAATCTCGATTCATTGATGACTATAAAAAAATGGAAGGCTATTTTGGTATTGGAGCTATTGACGATGAAACGCCCCAGCCATTAATTTTTCATTCAAAATTTGGCGTTTATGCCGTTGCTGCGGCAGGTTTGATAAGTAATAAAGATAAGTTGGTAAACGAACTTCTTAATGAGGGAGCTTCCTTTGGAGAAATGGCCGGTGGAGGTGTAAATAACGCTGAAATTGTCGCCTGTCTCATTAATCGCGGGAATAATATTGTGGAAGGCATTGCTTCCATGCGTGGTGCGATTGAAGGATCTATTTGCGCGCTGGTGTTAACTGCGGATGGAATATATGCGGCCCGGGATAAAGTTGGCCGATTTCCTTTGTCTATTGGCATGAATAAAAATCAGAAATGTAAATCTTATGTTGTGGCTACAGAAGCAAGCTCTTTTGAAAATCTTGGTTATGAGTTGATACAATTCCTGGGTCCGGGCGAAATAGTATTGCTGACACCAAAAGGCATAAAATTGATGAAGCCCGAAGGCGCTGAAAAGAAAGTTTGTTCCTTTTTATGGATATATACCGGTTATCCGTCATCCACTTACGAAGGTATTAGCGTAGAGGGGACAAGAGAGAGATGCGGCATCTATTTAGCAAAACGCGATAATGTCCAGGCTGATCTTGTTTCCGGTATTCCTGATTCCGGTGTCGGTCACGCTATCGGCTATGCGATGGGATCGGGCCTTCCCTATCGCCGGGTACTGGTAAAATATACTCCCGGTTACGGTCGTAGTTATACGCCGCCTGCACAGGAAATAAGAGACCTTGTTGCCACAATGAAGCTGTGCGCGGTGCGTGAAGTGATTAAAGGCAATCGCATAGTTGTTTGCGACGATTCCATCGTTCGCGGCACGCAGTTGAAAAACTTAACCGTCAAGAAATTGTGGGACAATGGCGCTAAAGAAATTCATATTCGACCTGCTTGCCCGCCCTTAATGTTTCCCTGTATTTATGCGTCTTCCACAAGAACAACAGGAGAGTTAGCGGGTCGAAAAGCAATTCGCGCCTTGGAAGGAAAAGAAATTGAAGATCCGGTAGAATATCTTGATCCCCAATCGACTAAACATGCACAAATGATTGATTGGATTCGCCATGACTTAAACGTTACTTCACTGAAATATCTGGCTATCGAAGATATGATTGCGGCGATAGGACTTCCGGCAGACCAATTATGTCTGCATTGCTGGCTGGGCAAATAGACTAGATCGTTTTTTACTTCTGCGCTAAAAATAATTTTCTAAAGAGTAATTTGCATTGGCCATTTCCAATACAAATTACTCATTGCCTAAGATTAATTCACGTGTTATTAATGAGATACAAACTTCAGAAACAAATACCCTAAAGGGTACTATAGGTGCACTGAAGTTTGTTGGCCGAATTAATGAAACTCAAATATTACAAACGAAGTGCGGTAATATTTGTAAGTTGTAATGAGACTTGCTGAAAACGAAAGAAATGAAGTTTGAAGCGCTAGTCGAATTATCCCGCGAAGCAGGGATAAAATATACTGTAACTTGATGCGGAATGGATTACCAATGTTTACTTTGGGAATCCCATGACTTAAAAAATTAATTGAGAAGCTGATGCTTGTGGAACATTTATCCTTAATAAAGAGAAGAAAAACAAAAAAAATAAATATTGATTATGTGCAAGTAGGTGGAGATGCACCGGTTGTTGTGCAATCGATGACGAATACGGATACGCGGGATGTCAAAGCTACTGTCGCACAGATTAAAGCTCTTGAAAAAGCCGGATGCGAAGTTATCCGCGTTGCCCTGCCTGATAAAGAAGCTGTGGAGGCTCTGCCGCATATAAAAAAGAAAATAAAATTACCCCTGATAGCGGATATTCATTTTGATTACCGGTTGGCTATAGATGCCATGAAGCAAGGGGTAGCCGGTATCAGGATCAACCCCGGCAATATCGCTCGGGATAAAATTTGCCAAATCATCAAAGTTGCCAAAGAACGGGAAATAGTAATTCGTATCGGTGTTAATTCCGGTTCTCTGCAAAAAGATTTATTGCTGGAATTCGGAGGAGCGACGGCGGAAGCCCTTACAGAGAGTGCTTTGCGGAATATTGATTTTTTTGAGCATCAGGGCTTTAGAAAAATAAAATTATCCCTGAAATCATCGGATGTTCCCACCATGATAGAAGCTTATCGCGCAATTTCCGCCAAAACCGACTATCCCCTGCATCTGGGAGTAACTGAAGCCGGCTCATTGGTTAATGCCGCGATAAAATCAGCGCTGGGAATAGGAACGCTTCTTTATGAAGGTATCGGCGATACGATAAGAGTTTCCGTTACCGGCAATCCTGTTTGCGAGATTCCCGTTGCCTATGGCATTTTGCGGGCGTTGAACATTAGAAAGATCGGGCCGGATATTGTTTCCTGTCCGACATGCGGACGTTGTGAAATTGATCTTTTAAGCCTAACCGATAAAATTGAGAAAGCGCTTGCCGGCAAAAAAGATTATTTGAAAGTGGCTTTAATGGGCTGTGTTGTAAACGGGCCGGGTGAAGCTGCGGATGCGGATATCGGTATTGCCGGAGGCAGGGGGCAGGGGATTCTTTTTAAAAAAGGGAAAGCCTTTAAAAAAATTAAAGAAAAAGACTTCGTGAAAGTTTTACTGGAAGAAATAAATTTTATGATTAAGGAAAGGAAGAAAGGTTAATGCGTTATTCAGAAATGTTTTTGCCTACCGGCAGGGAAGTGCCTTCAGATGCTGAGGTTATAAGCCAGCAACTGATGATCAGAGCGGGTATGATCAGAAAATTGACCAGCGGCATATATTCATACCTGCCGTTGGGTTATCGGGTTATTCGCAAACTGGAACAAATTATCCGGGAGGAGATGAATAAAGCCGGCGCTCAGGAAGTTCATATGCCCATGGTCCAACCCACGGAGCTGTGGCAGGAATCAGGCCGATGGGAGCATTACGGAAAGGAACTGTTGAGATTTCGCGATCGTCATGATCATGAATACTGCCTGGGGCCGACTCATGAAGAAGTAATCACCTCTCTGGTGCGCAACGATATAAAAACCTATCGTCAGTTACCGCGCAACCTTTATCAGATTCAAACAAAATTCCGCGATGAAGTACGCCCGCGCTTTGGCGTGATGCGTTGCCGCGAATTCGGGATGAAAGATGCCTATAGTTTTGATGTCGATGAAGAAGGCGCGGAAAAAAGTTACGAGAAGATGTTTGCCGCTTATAATAATATCTTCCGCCGTTGCGGTTTAAAATTCCGTCCGGTGGAAGCAGATTCCGGCAGTATCGGCGGGAAATATTCGCATGAGTTTATGGTAATGGCCGAATCCGGCGAAGATGCAATGGTATTTTGCGATAAATGCACTTATGCTGCCAACCTGGAAAAGGCCGAAGTAGCCTGTCCGGAGAAAAAAGAAATATATGAAGAGGACTGGCTTCCCCTGGAAGAAATTAATACCCCGAACGCGCGCACAATTGAAGAGGTCAGCGCTTTTTTAGACGTGAATCCTCAGGATATCGTGAAAACCTTGATTTTCAATGCCGATGACAAACAGTACGCTGTACTTATCCGCGGTGATCACGAAGTCAACGAGATAAAAGTGAAAAATTATTTAGGTGCAACGGAGGTGGAACTTGCCTCTGATGAAATTATTATGAAAACAACCGGCGCGCCAAGAGGATTTGCCGGACCGGTCAATATTAAAATACCAGTGCTCCTGGATTATTCTGTAATCGACATGATCAATTTTGTCACCGGTGCCAATAAAGAAGATTACCACTATAGAAATGTCAATATTGGCAGGGATTTTCAAATTCAGGCCTTTGCTGATTTTCGCGTTGTTACCGGGCAGGACAAATGCCCCCGCTGCGGCGGTGACATTAAATTCGCGCGGGGTATTGAAGTAGGACATGTTTTTAAACTGGGAACAAAGTACAGCAAAGCTATGAAAGCCGTATATCTTGATAAAGACGGTCAGGAAAAAATCATGATAATGGGCTGTTATGGAATTGGAATCGGACGGACAGTTGCCGCCGGTATTGAGCAAAATCACGATGAAAACGGAATTATCTGGCCCATGCCTTTGGCGCCATACCACGTAATTATCACACCGGTAAATGTAAACGAGGAAACGGTCATGAAAGCCGCGGAAAATCTCTATAGTTCCATGCTTGCCGAGGGCATTGAGGTTATTTTAGATGATCGCGATGAAAGAGCCGGTGTAAAGTTTAAAGATGCCGACTTGATCGGAATTCCGCTAAGAATTGTTATCGGCCAGAAAAATCTTGTTCAGGGAAATGTTGAATTGAAAATTAGAAAAACCGGAGAAAATAAATTATATCCGCTTCCGGAGATAGTACAACAAGTAAAGCAAATTATAGCGCAGGAATTATAGCGCAAATAAATTGGAAACTTAATGCTACGTATCAACGATATTATCGATAAAGCCCAAACTTATCTTCCGCCAGAAGACCTGGAAATGATAGAGAAAGCATATATTTACTCAGCCTCAGTGCATCAGGGACAGGTGAGGTTGTCCGGCGAGCCATATCTTACTCACCCTATGGAAGTTGCGGGAATCCTGACAAATATGAAAATGGATGCCGCGACAATCATCAGCGGATTGTTGCATGACACCATTGAAGATACTTTAACTACAGCAGAACAACTGGAGACGGAATTTGGCAGAGACGTGGCTTTTCTGGTAGGAGGATTGACAAAACTCAGCCGTATCTCTTTTGGTTCTCAGGAAGAAAGACAATCGGAAAACTTTCGCAAAATGATATTGGCCATGTCCGCCGATATTAGGATTTTGCTGGTGCGCCTGGCTGACCGTATTCACAACATGAGGACTTTGCAGTATCATCCAAAGGATAAAAGAATTTATATAGCCAGAGAAACTATGGATATATATGCGCCATTGGCCAATCGTCTCGGAATTAACTCGATGAGGATGGAATTAGAGGACTTGTCTTTTCAGTATATTGCTCCCGATGCATATAACGAATTATTTGCAAAAGTCGCTAAAACAAATGAATCCCGCGATCGTTATACAGAAGAAGTTAAGAGTATTATCAGTACTGAATTGGAGAAATATTCCATTAAATGCAAAGTTGAAGGAAGGGCAAAACATCTTTACAGCATTTATAAAAAGATGCACGAGCAGCACATAAATTTTGACGAAGTTTATGACCTTATTGCCTTTCGCATAATACTTGATTCCGATCAGGAAAAAAGTTGCTATGAAGTGCTGAGTATAGTGCATGCCTTGTGGAGGCCTGTCCCCGGAAGGTTTAAGGATTATATCGCCATGTCTAAGGCCAATAATTATCAATCGTTGCACACTACAGTTATCGGGCCTTACGGAGAAAGAGTGGAAATCCAGATCAGGACTAAAATAATGCACGAATGGGCGGAAAAAGGCATTGCTGCTCATTGGCGCTATAAGGAGGGGCTTGCCTTTAAGGGCAGTGAAGAAAATCAAATTAAAAAACTTCGGGAAGTGATGGAAATACAGCATGAGATAAAAGATCCGAAGGAATTCATGTCCAATCTGAAATTGGCGTTATTCCCGGAAGACGTCTATGTTTTTACGCCCAATGGCGATGTCAAATCTTTTCCCAAGGGAGCCACTCCTATTGATTTTGCCTACAGCATTCATACGGATGTTGGTAATCAGTGTATCGGCGCTAAAGTAAATAAAAGTATAGTTCCGTTAAAGTATAAACTGCAAAATGGTGAGACAGTTGAAATCATAACTCAGGCAGGTCATCATCCCAGTAAAGACTGGCTGAAAAATGCAGTAACGACGAGAGCAATTTCCAAAATCAGAAATTGGATTAATTTAGAAGAGAAGAAAAACAGTTTGGTTTTAGGGCGTGATTTGTTGGAAAAGGAATTTAAAAGACACAATTTAAAGTTTAGCAGTTATGTAAAGTCCGACGAAATTAAAAAGGTATTTTCCGAATGCTCCGTAAATAGTCTTGATGATTTAATTTCTCAAGTAGGCCTCGGCCGGATTTCAGCCAGGCGCATAGTTAATAGTTTTCTGGCAGGAGAACCTGTCAGCATTCCTGAGCCGATTATTGATAAGATAAAGAAGAGAAAAACTGCTTCGCAGTCAATGGGTGTATCGCTTGTTGGCGTTGACGATATGGACGATGTCCTGATAAATTTTGCTAAATGCTGCAACCCCATTCCCGGAGATGAAATATCGGGCTATATTTCACGCGGGCGCGGTATCATTGTACATACAAAGAATTGTCCCTACATTAAAAAAATGGGTAAAGAGAGGATTGTCGGCATAGAATGGAATGTCAGAGAAGAGAATACTTATCCCGTGCACATTAGAATTGTATGTGATGATATCAAGGGCGTTTTGACGGAAGTTAGTTCCGTTATCTCGTCTTTTGACATCAATATAAGTTACGCGCAGATAGAAACAATCAACATGGTTGCTGTCTGCAATTTTGTGATCGACATAAATAGCTTAAATCAACTCAATCAAGTCTTAGCGGCAATCAGACAGTTGAAATTTGTTAAATCCATTGAGAGATTACGCCATTTCTGAAATTTTATTACGGGTATGAAACCATATATAGTCCCACGTCGTCGAAGATGCCCTTCAGGGTGCTTCCCTCCTGGGATAATTCCTCCAGCCAGTTACAGTCGCAGATGACCTTTAGGTTACGCGCTTCGCTTCTGTAACTGGGGACTAATTACATTTGATTGTTGACAAACAAAGAGACTCTGCTATAAGCAAGCGCAAATTTAGTGCAGGTGGAAATTATGTTGGATAAGAAGAAAATATTGCTGATCATGGGCATTTTAATGTCCTTATTAATTCTTACGAGTGGCGATTTATCCGCTACGGGTAAAAAGAAAATAATACTCATCGATCCGGCGCACGGAGGGAAGGAGCAGGGCGTTAAAATGTCCACTGATGTTTCCGAAAAAGATATTACGCTGGCAGTTGCTTTATCGTTAAAGCAAGCGCTGGCCAGGGGAAATAATCTGGAAGTATTTTTAACCCGTGATTCAGATAAAACAGTGGACATGGAAGACCGCAAAGATAGTATTAAAAAAATCAAACCGGACTTTTTTATAAGTCTTCACGTTAATGGAGGATTGGGCAAAGATGCCTCCGGTTTCGAGATTTATTACCCGTGGTTCGGTGAAGAAGCAATAAAAGAAAAAAAGACAGCGAAAGACAATGCCTCGCAGTTGAAAAATAAATACCAGAATGATTCTTTAAAGATGGCAAAAATCATTCAGGAAAACATGAATGTTTTATTCCCGCGAAAGGGCAGGGGTTTGCGGAAGGCTGATTTGCCGGTAACTGAAGGTTTGTTTGTTCCGGCTGTGAGTGTGGAAATGGGCTTTGCGACTAATCCTGAAGACAGAAAGAAATTGCTTTCTGTAAACACGCAAACAGAAATTGCCAAGGCTCTGGCCAAGAGCATTAATTCATTTTACAGGTGATTGGAAATCAAAAGAAAATCAG
>DCVU01000145.1 GCA_002327415.1 Smithella sp. UBA2180 | reverse complement strand
CAGTTGCCGCCCAGCAGCCCGGCGGTGCGACAAATCCATCTTTTCGCCGTCTGTCATTGGGTCGCTTTCCCAATTAAGCAATAGGCTATGACTGAAACGCTAAAATTTCATTAGTCTATGGTTTCAATGTAAACTAAATGTAATTAGTTAATGAAATAAGCTTTATTATTAAGTAGATAATGATCATGGTCATGTATTTATACCATGATGTTATGTATTTTTAACGAGTTCCCAATGTCCTGTATTTCGTGGCCCCAGGTGACAAATTTTGCCTTCCTTTTTTAATTCCCTGAGAAGATTAGAGATGTTCATGGCTTTTAATTCCGGGAAAATATCTAGAAAATCTTTCATGATCCCTTTTTTATTTTTCATTAAATGGCGGATAATAAGTTCCTTTTGTTTTTCACGGGGTATGCCCTTTAGTCTTGTATATAACCCAGTTTTACCTTCAAGGACATAGTATCGGTGCGAAAGAATGTATTGGCGCCCTCTGGTTTTGCCGACTGGCTCAATAATGCCGTATTCAAGAAACTTGTCTTTGTATCCCGGTTTGGTTACCGGCTGTTTTTCTCTGATAATCTCCAGTTGATATATTTCCTCAAATGACAGTGTTATTTGTTTTTCGTTGGTAATCTTTTCCAGGAATAAAACGAAATTTCTATCCTTTACCTGTGCGGGTATTATGAGTCGAACACTAAAATTATCGCTTTTTGATAAATCAGGCAGCCCTTTTCCTTCTCTGATGGTTTGCTCGAAGATGTCATCCATGCCTTGGCCGGAGCGTTCGACCAGTCCCGCTTTCTCCAGCGTTTCTGCTATGCAGCGGTTTCGCCATTCTCGTTTATACAGAACATTTTCAGGTGTTATGCCCGGAAGAAAACCGCCGGGACTTTCTATGGTAAATTTTTCCGGTGAGGCTGTAATGAAAATGGATTGTGTGATGATATTATAATCTCTATGAGCAACGGCATTAAGCACTGCTTCTCGGATGGGCTTCTCACTATAGGCGAAAATTTCCCTCTGGAAGAGCCCCTCCTGAAAAGGAATTCGCAGATTGCGGGCATTGATGTTTGACCAGATTTCGTTGTATATTTTAAAAAAAGGTTCCCGCCAGTTGATACGAAAGTCATGGGCGATCTTGCTTGCAGCTTGCCGCCATTCAAAAATAATTTCACTACCCGGCAAGTAACGATCAATTTTTTCTTTTTTAGCAAACAGGATCAAACCGGCATAATTAATTCCATCTTCTGACATTATGCCGATATTTCGCAGCATTTTTTCAGTGGTGAAATCTCGATAATCCGGTCTTCCTGCTTTCTGTATCCACCGAACCTTGAAGTTTTCAAGGGCCGTTTCGTCCATATCAGACAATGACAATCTTTCTACTATTTTACTGGAAAAATCAGGCATGGTTTCATTGAGAATTGCTTTCAATGTCATGCTGTCCATTTCTACGAGTGATTCACCGGCGCGCATGGGGTAACGATATTTGCCGGTTGACTTTACCGGCTGTCCAGGTGGTCGTGATGGAATATGAAAAATCAAAACACGACCTTTGGGGTGTTTTAATTCTTCGACATTAATTTTTATACCTAACGATGAAAGAAGCTTGTTGGAAAGCGTGTTATACGTTTCATGGAATGCTTTTGTGCCAACAACACTGCGCGACGGATCAACACCCAAAATCAGCTTACCTCCGCCTTCATTAGCCAGGGCGGCACAATAGTCCGGCAAATCTTTACTTTCATTAAATGAATTCTTTGCCGTCTTGAACTCAAGGTTTTGTCCTTCAATTTGAGTCAACCAGTTGTCAAATTCTGTAATAGTAGTGTGATTCGTTGCCATATTAAGACCATTTTTTATAGTATAAAATTCCCCAGCGAATTGGAACCGTAGGACCAAGTCTTGACAAGTTTCCCCGCTACCAATTTATTCGGTAAGGAGTACGGTTTGCCGTTGACCTTCTATTATCTGGCCAACTTGCGATATCTACTTCACCAGTGTTTTATTTTTTATATTGGATAAGCAATGCCTCTTCGTGATTGAACTATAGGAAGTCCGGTCTTGTATGTCAAGGAAATCTTAGCCATAAAATATGATACGCGGTGTCGATGTTTGTCGTTGGGCTTGAATGGTTGAAAATCTGGCGTGAAGTCGTTCTGGAAGTCTCTCGAATCGGTAAGGTCTGCCACAACCGGTACAATATCTTTTATTCATTTCGGGATTGCGTTATGCCCAGAGAAGGAATCTTTGCTAAAGTTTTTCAATCTCTTCAATCAACTGATTTAACTTTTTTGGTGAGACAGGGTATGGAGTTTTAAGCTCCTGTGCGAACAGAGATACTTTGTATTCTTCAATCATCCAGAATAATTCTTCAATCAGCGTCTTTTTTTCTTCCGTACAATCCATTGAAATATCGTCCTTCAATTGGCTTATTTCTCTGATTCCCGCTTTCCAGACTGTGTCGCAATTCTCGTTTGT
Source organism: Smithella sp. UBA2180 (assembly GCA_002327415.1). Classification (GTDB taxonomy): domain Bacteria; phylum Desulfobacterota; class Syntrophia; order Syntrophales; family Smithellaceae; genus Smithella. The sequence goes on along the minus strand of DCVU01000145.1, from coordinate 5,416 downwards.
CATTGCGAGTTCACGACAGTGAACGTGGCAATCTTTATGCTGTTGGTTGGATACGAGATTGCTTCGGTCGTTGTCCACCCTCCCCCTGCCCCTCCCATCGAGGGAGGGGAGAGGAGTGTTTCTTCCACGTAGCATCTCCTTTAATTGCTCCGAATAAATCAAAACTTCCTGCATTTTCTTTTGCGCCGAGGCGAGATTGAGGCTTCCCCGCTGTGCGCGTAGAGCAAGGGCTTTGCAATAACGCGGCAAATCCTTCATGCGATCAAATGTATAAAACTCGGTAAAATTAATGGGCACAAGGCTTAGCAGTTCTGTCCGGATGTCCTTGAGGAATTTCAACACTGGTTTGTTGCTGGTATTCTTCTTCATGAGTTTTTGCACACAGGCATGAGTCTCATCAAAGGCTTTCAATACAGGTTCAATGGAAACAAGCACCCGCTGGCCGTAGGGCAGAATTTCAGTATTCAGGGAATCGGCGTGCCGAATAAACTCTTCGGGCTTGCGCCATGGCTTGAAAAACAAATCCTTTTTCACTCTGTAGATGATCGATTGCTCCAGATGTTTGGGATTGCCGATATTTGCCGCAATGGTTTTCGCCCCGGCGTTCAGGGTAACGTTCTTTTTGAGTTGTTTCAGCACACCTGCAAAATGAATTTCATAAAGCGCCGCGACGCCCCGGATATGACTGGCGGCGCTTTCCTTCCGATCGGGAAAAAGCCGGAGATTGATTGAATCATCCGTCAGATGCAGGGCCGGATAGGCATAACCGATAAGACCTTGAATGCCGGCAAGAGGAATCTGCTGCGGCAATTCGCCAAAGTCCCAGCGGGTAATTCCTTCTTTTTCCCAATCACCGCGGATTTTATCCAGCGCCGATGTATTGATCGTGTCGGCAAGTTCCTTCTGTAGAAGATTAATGTCCCGGCTGTTTTTTATTTCTTTTCCTTTTTCATCAATCACACTGTAGCGGACATTTAAGTGAGCCGGCAGTTTATCCAACGCCCAGGCATCACGAGGAACGGTTACTTTGTATTTATCGGAGAGCAGTTGGCTTAAGGCCTGCGGCAATGATTTATTTAAATTTGATTTGTCATCCAGCAATGACTGTGCGATTTGGGCAGGCGAGGGAAGTTTCTGGCGCAGTGATTTAGGAAGAGACTTCAATAAGCAGACAGCCTTTTCCTGCAATAAAGACGGCAGATAGCGGTCGATATTTTCTTCGGCAGTTCTGGAAACAAGTCCCAGCGGAACATTTACGGTCACACCGTCATCGCTATGGCCTGGCTCAAAATTGTAACGGCAGGCCAAAGCCGCATCGCCGATTTTTATTTGATCGGGATATTGAGATATTTCTTCCGGGTCAGGTTCATGGGCAATCAAATCCTCTTCTCGGAAACGCAGAAATTCATCGCTGCTTTTTTCTCTGATGAGACTCAGTAAAGACCGGATATCGGAGATCACCGGCAGTCTTTGTTCGTAAAGACGGGCGATTGTTTCTTCATCAACAACAAGCCCGCGTCTGCGCAGTTTTTCTTCCATCGTTTTTACTTGATCGAATAAAGATAAATTATGTTCCAGAAAAGGAATCCGACGGGCAACTTCTCCCGTGACGAGGGCTTCCCGGATAAATATCGATCTGGCTTCTTCCGGATTAATTCTTTCATAAGCGACAGCCCGGCTCTCCACAATGGTCAAACCGAAAAGGGTCACTTTTTCCATGGCGACAACCTGCCCGCGACTTTTCTCCCAGTGGGCGGCGGCGTAAGTGTAGCGGCAATTGTCACCGCCCAGCTCTTCCAGCCACTCGCTTTTTATATTGGCCACATTGCGGGCAAATACTTGCGACGTCATGCTTATTTCCGCCGCTACGATCCAAAGACCTGCGCGATTGAACAAACCGGAGCCGGGGAAAATCATTACCGCTCTGCTCTTGGCCGCGTTGTAAAAGTTTTTTTCCTTCTTTTGGGCGATGTTGGAAAGATAACCACTAAGAATACAGCGATGAATTTTATCGGCGATCTTCTGATTGATTTCAATTTTGTGATGTTTCTTATTTCTTGCCGTTTTGTTTTTTCCGTCGATAATATCGAGAATTTGATGATAGATGTCACGCCATTCAATCATTCTCTTGTAGGAAAGAAAATGTTCGTGGCAGAATTTTCTCAGTTTGCCCTGCGATGGAGAATTCTCCAGCGATCCATGATAGCGATTCCAAATGTTCAGATAGGTCAAGAAGTCCGATTCGGGATGCGCAAAGAGAGCATGAGCCTTTGATGCCTGATCAGCCTTGTCATAGGGACGTTCGCGAGGATCCTGAATGGAGAGCGCGGCGGCAATGACGGCAATCTCGTTTACGCATGCTTCTTTTTGCGCTTCAATCAGCATGCGGGAAACTCTGGGATCAAGCGGGAACTCGGCCATCGTCCGACCGACTTCAGTCAGCTTATAGAGATTTGTTTCTTCGGAACTATCATCTTTAACCAGAGCTCCCAAATCATCCAGAATATCAATGCCGTCGCGGATGCTTTTAGGCTGGGGCCGGTCAACAAAGGGGAAGGAGTTGACAGAGCCGAGATTGAGGGAGAGCATCCGCAGAATGACGCCGGCCAGATTGGCACGCATTATCTCCGGCGGAGTGTAAAGAGGCTTTTGAGAGAATTCTTCCTGCGAATAGAGCCGGATGCAAATGCCGTTTTGCACCCTGCCGCAGCGTCCTTTTCTCTGCTCGGCGCTGCTCAGTGATATGGGTTTTATCGGCAGGCCGGTGGTCTGGCTGCGGGGATTATATTCCAGTATGCGCGCCATCCCCGCGTCAATTACATATTTGATTCCGGAAATCGTCAGGGACGTTTCCGCGATATTTGTGGCGACAATGATTTTTTGCTCAGCGGCCGCGACAAAAATAAGTCTTTGCTGAGAGCCGGAAAGCCGTGCGTATAAAGGCAGAATCAGGCCTGTGCATTTCTTGGCCAGAAGCCCGCAGGTTTCGCGAATATCCTGCTCGGTCGGCATGAAAATCAAAATATCTTCATAACGACGTTCCCGCTGTAAACTCTCCACGCAGGCGACGGCTTCATCGATGTACGTTGTTTCACCTTTTTCTTCCTTGACCGGATCAACCGGCCGGTAGCGGACTTCCACCGGATACATCCGGCCGGAAACTTTGATTACCGGCGCGTTATCAAAAGCCTCGGAAAATTTTGCCGTATCAATAGTTGCCGAGGTGATGATGACCTTTAAATCTTTTCTTTTGAGAAGCAGTGTCCGCAGATAGCCTAAAATAAAATCGATATTCAGACTGCGTTCGTGAGCTTCATCCACAATGATGGTATCGTAGGCCAGCAGATCACGGTCTCTGACTGTTTCCGTAAGCAGGATTCCGTCGGTCATGACTTTGATCAGCGGTTCGGCGGATGTCTTTTCTTCGAAGCGGATTTTATAGGCGATCGATTTTCCGCACTCTTCACCGCATTCCGCCGCAATGCGCTGGGCAATGCTGACAGCAGCGATGCGCCTTGGTTGGGTGAGGCCGATGATGCCGCGCCGGCCGCAGCCGGCCGCGAGGCACATTTTGGGAATTTGCGTTGTCTTCCCCGATCCTGTTTCACCGGTAATGATGGTCACCTGATGTTTTTTAATGCTGTCAATAATTTCCTGCCTCTTGGACGATATCGGCAGTTGAGGCGGAAAATTGAGAGGTGGGACATTTTGCGCCCGTGCAAGATAACGCTTGTTGGAAAGAGCTACTATTCTTTTGAGTCGGTTTACTTTTTTAAAAAAAACGGTTTCATCTTTAAATTTATTTTGCTCAATATATTTGAGCTCGCGGATAATATTGTAGTAATCTGCAATCATCACACGATCAAGGATTTGTTTCATTTGCCGAATATGTTGCGTAGGACCTGGCAATTTTTTTCTCCGGAAAAAATGGTAGTAAAGTGTTTTATTTCACACAGAGAGTGTTACTGTCAATGCCGGATGTGTAGCTAAAGATTAAGTGTTAAGTGCCAGGACAACGTAGACAGAAATCTGTGCCAGGACATCGTGGAGACTCAATGTTATTTAACGTAATTTGTATTTAAATTCATCGACCTGGATTTTATCCAGGAAGAGTTTAAGTTTTTGCTCTTTGACGTTAATCGTAGCTATTACGTATTCATATTGTAGTTCCGGCGGTACGGGAAAAGTCTCTCCGAAAATGTTTAGTGTCAAGTCACTGCGTACGAGACGGACCACATGATACCTGCCAGTTTCCGGTTTCTGTAAAGGGTGTTTGGGAGCTTCAGTCTCTTTTGGAAAGCGCAGTTCTGCTTTTGAATCAGCCAAGGCTTTCAGTGGGGTTTTGCCTTTGAGTTTACTATAACGATATTTGTTGTTGTGCCGCTGTTCGAAGGTTAGAGAACCCGTGTGCAGTTCTTTCTCCGTGGTCATAATGTTCTTTTTGAGAAACATTTGATGGTAACGGTCATTGAAGTTCTCAATCCTGCCATTTCGCCAGGGTTCGGCCATCGGGATGAACCAAGGTTCAATACCATGGTGCAGACAAAGTCTGATAAGAGGTCCCATACCACAGGGATGTTTCCGGCTGCCAAAGAAACTCATGGCATTATCAACCTGTAGGTTGTTTGGCATTCCCAAGCGCTTCCAGATGGCGGCCCAAAAGCCGTCAATCACATGTTGACTAGCTTTGGACAGAGCAGGATATAACCCACAGCGAACCGTTGCCGTGTCGATCACGTTGAGACTATAGAATCGCACAGGGCCTTTCAAGTAGCATGGGCCTACAAAATCGGCTTGATTCGTCTGGTTTGCTCGCAAAGAAGGTAACGCAGGATATGCTGTTCCCTTTGCCTCGTATTTGCCTGTTCGCCTGTGCGTAAGACTATGTCGGCTCAGTATCCGATTGATGTTTCTGATAGAAGGCAGCAGCGCTACCCCAAGCTCTTCCATCTCCCAGTGAATGTCCTGAGCACCACAGAACAAGTCTTGATTGTAGAGATTGAGGCGAACCATTTTAACGATCTCAACCATCTCTGCCGGTGTGAAATTGGCAACGATTTTGGGGCGACGGGATTGACTTTCGCACCAAGATGTATTGTGATCGTCGTAACGAGAGACCCATTTGTACAACCAAGCTCTTGACTTATTAAGGGATGCGCAGATACCTTCAGAACTTTCACCATTTTTGAACCGCTCAACAGCCAATATTCTCTGCCGCGTGTTTTCTTCTTTCATGAACACCTCCAAATGATTTTAGATGCTCATGAAATTGCGTAATAGCTATTCGATTGTCAAAGAACTTTGTCCACGATGTCCTGGCACTTAACATATAGTCGTTGAGTGCCAAGACATCGTAGACACTTTTTAGTGCCAGGACATCGTGGACACTCAACATTATTTAACGTAATTTGTATAT
>DCVU01000164.1:5580-9232 GCA_002327415.1 Smithella sp. UBA2180 | reverse complement strand
GTGACGTGGTTATTGACGCCATTTTCGGCACAGGTCTTGATCGACCAGTTGTCGGGTTGACGGAAGAAGTAATTGCGCTGATCAACAAAAGTAAAAAGAAAGTTTTATCCCTCGATATTCCTTCCGGCATTAACGGCAATACTGGCGCAGTAATGGGAACAGCTATCAAGGCTGATTACACAGTTACTTTCGGTTTGCCTAAAATTGGCAACATGCTTTATCCCGGTTATGAGCTTGGCGGGAAATTGTTTGTCAGCCGCATATCATTTCCGCCATCACTGACTGAAGATAACAAATTAAAAGTTGCCACCAATGATTATGTGGTTCTACCTCAGCGGCCAGTTGAGGCTTATAAAGGTTCAATGGGAGATGTTCTTTTTATTGCGGGAGCGGCTAATTATTACGGAGCTCCTTATTTTGCGGCTATGTCCTTTTTAAAATCTGGTGGCGGTTACGCTCGCCTTGCCGCGCCGCGCTCAGTTGTTCCTGTTATTGCAAAACGGGGCAGGGAGATTGTCTATTTGCCGCAGGAAGAGACAGAAACGGGCAGCATTGCCCTGAAAAACAAAAAAGCTTTGCTGGATTTTGCGGCAAAAGTTGATATGGTTGTTATGGGACCGGGGCTTTCCCTGCAGGAGGAAACAGTAAAACTTGTGAGGGAACTGACTGAGAAAATAAAAGTGCCGTTACTAATTGATGGGGACGGTCTCACGGCGATTGCGGAAAATCCAGGGATATTAAGCAACCGGAAGGCAGCGACAATCCTGACGCCGCATATGGGGGAAATGGCGCGGCTCACAGGGTGTTCAGCAGCGGAAATCAATCGTGATAAAATTACATTTTTGCGGGAAACTGCAGCAAGATTCAAAGCGACGATTGTTTTGAAGGGTGCGCATTCGCTGGTTGGCTCACCAGATGGCAGCGTTTATATCAATTTGAGCGGTAACTCCGGTATGGCAACGGCCGGTTCAGGCGATGTTCTTGCCGGTTGTATTGCGGCAGTGTATGGAATGGGATTAAAACCTGATGAGGCAGTGCGCAAGGGAGTATTCCTTCATGGCTATGCCGGAGATATGGCAGCGGCGAAAAAAGGCGTTGACGGCATCACAGCAAAGGATATTATGGAATTTCTTCCACAGGCGCTGAAGCATGACCGTACAGGAGTTGTCGAGGGAGAATATTATAAATCGCCGGTAATCTTGTAGAGACGTAAATTTTTGTCCCTAAATGGTAAATTTTGATGTTATGAATTGATTTGTGGCAAATGCTAATGTATGGTTAGCCACAATTCTGATTAAAATAAAAAATAGGAGGTAGTTAATGAACAAAGCTCAATTGATTGCTGAAGTGGCAAAGGTTACGTGCACCAAGAAAGAAGCGGAGCTGGCAATAGACGCAACATTGGCGGCAATTCAGAAGGCACTCAAAAAAGGTACTACTGTTACACTTGTTGGTTTTGGTACGTTTCGTGTCAGCAAGAGAAAAGCCCGCCAGGGCAGGAACCCCCAGACAGGAGCGACCATTAAAATAGGCGCAAAGAAAGTTCCTGTATTTAAAGCCGGGAAGGGTCTGAAAGACGCGGTAAAGTAGATAAATAATTCATTCATCATATCCGGATATGCTAAAAAGAGCCGTCTCCCTCTCCGAAGGAACGGCTTTTTTTTATTGTGAGACTCAAATTTCAAAAACGAAGTGAATTGAAATTTGTAAGTCGAACAATCCCGCAAAGCGGAGGGTATAATACCCCGCAGCTTGCTTTGGGGTTTCATACCCGTGATTTTTTCATAAGTAATAGTAATTTTGAGTTAACCATATCTTTGAGAATTGGCTACGTTGCTTACTGCACAAATAGCCAACCTTACCGGATATGCTATGATTAAATTGTTTATATATCGTCTGATGTAAAATATCTCTTGACAAGCAAAAACAGCCCTCCTATACTTTCGCCCGTTCACAGTATCTTTTTAAGAAAAATTCGAAAAAAGATCTAATGGATAAATTTATAAAAGAAGGAGTCTTCGTATGAGTCAGGTGTGGAATATTGGATACATCCCGAGACAACAGGCCAGTTTAATACCGAATAACATTGCTTTAATTTTTGAAGATGAGCCCATTACATTTAAAGAATTGAATGAACGCTCTAATAAAATGGCCAATTATTTACAGAGTACGGGAATCAAAAAAGGCGACAGGGTGGCTGTGTACCTTCAAAATTGTCCCGAGTTCGTTTACTTATTCTTTGGCGCAGCAAAACTGGGTCTTATTCTTGTACCTCTGAACCTGCGATTGGTAGGCCGTGAACTTGAATACCAACTCAACAACAGCGGGTCCCGCATACTTTTTTTCAATGCCAAGTTTCTCGACAATGTCAGCAAAATTAAAGATGATATTCAGGTGGATCAGGATAAATACATCTGGCTGCCCGGCAGCGATAAAGATGCCCCTGCTTGTCCCGATTGGGCCGTTCGTTTACACGATCACTTGGATAAGTTCCCAATCACTGAACCGGTTCTGACGGAGCAAGTTTTTATGGACGACGCGCTGGGCATTATTTACACGTCGGGCGTTACCGGTGCACCCAAGGGCGCGGTCGTAAGTCATAGTCAGTCTTTTTTTAAGGTTTTAGGTCTGACTCCCTCTGCTGGTGCGGCCTACGGCGTTGTATTTCTTTCGCAGCTGCCGCTATTCCACTCCGGCGGCCTTTTTATCAGTTTATTGTCCTGCGTAGGCCGCGGTATGACGATGATCTTAAGAGAAAAATTTGATCCGGAGCGGTTTTGCCTTGATATTGAAAAATACAAGGCCAACGTCGTTTTTGCCCTGACCACGATGTGGCGTTTAATTTTGGATTCGGGCATGTTGGACAAAGTCGATCGCAGCAGCGTTATCATGTCTATCGGAGGCGGTGAAAGAACGCCCACAGCTCTGCTGAATCAATTAAAAGAAAAAGGAATTAAAGTGGGTGTAGGTTACGGGCAGACCGAGAATTCGGCCATGACGGTTCTTTCATACGAAGAACTTCAACTCAAACCAGCTTCTGTCGGCAAGCCCAGAGAATGGAGTGACATGTGGATTGAAGATGCAAATGGCAAAAAACTGCCTCCGGGTGAAATTGGCGAAATAGTGGCTATTGGCCCGAAAGTAATGAGCGGATATTGGAATATGCCTGAAGCAACGGCGAAAGCCATTGTTAACGGTGTTCTCCACACTGGAGATCTCGGCTACATGGATGAAGAAGGTTATTTCTACATCGCGGACAGGGCCAAGGACATGTATCGGAGCGGGGGCGAAAATGTATATCCGGCTGAGATAGAGAAGGTTCTCTACGACTACCCGAGGATCAAACATGTTGCCATCATCGGTGTAGCTGATGACAAATGGGGTGAAACGGGCAAAGCCTTCATCGTGAGCGAGGACGGGAAGCCCATAACTAAAGAGGAAATTTACGCATTTCTCAAGGATAAAGTCAGCAAGTACAAATATCCCGCTCTTGTTGAAATGATTGATGAAATGCCCATGACAGCTACCGGCAAAATAATGAAGGTCGCTTTAAAGGAAAAGCATGGTGTCCGTCTGGATAAGGTAGATTAAGCATATAGAGATAATCAGAAGACAACTATTTTGTTTAGTGTTTTGTTTACACAGGCTGCGG
>DCVU01000164.1:0-5542 GCA_002327415.1 Smithella sp. UBA2180 | reverse complement strand
GGGATACCGGGATGGACTTTTTCAAAAATATCCGGCCCTATCATCTTCAGGGATTCCGCATCCACTTCCACAGGATTATAGCCGCCGATAAAACCGGAATCCTCGCTTATGACGGGATGCTTCCCCGGCAGACAGTCACATTCTACGGTGATATTAAGCAGGGCGTTGATGACGATGGTCTTCTCCTGAATCTTCTTCCAGACAGCGGCCGCTGTCTCAACAAGTTTTTCCTGAAAAACCATCATGTCCGAATCCCAGAAGATTTTTAGAGCCATTTCCGGGCACATGGCAATGCACTGTGCACAGCCAATGCACTTTTGTAAATCATATTCGGGATAATCTGGTTCAGAGATGCTGGCTGCCTTTGTCGGGCAGATGTTGACGCAAATACTGCATCTGGTGCAGTTCTTTTTATTCAGAACAGGATGATAGTCGGAATGCATACGCTGTTTCTGCGCGCGGGATGCAAATCCCATGGAGATATTTTTGATGGCTCCGCCAAACAGAGAGACCATATGTCCTTTGAAATGGGAAAAGATAACAAAACCCTGGGCCCTATCAAAGACAGATCCTACCTGGACTGTTTTAAAATGCTTATAGCCTGCAGGAATGGAAACGATATCTCTTCCGTCAATGCCATCAGCGATAATGACCGGACATCCGAGAAAATCGGCCGTGTAACCGTGATTGGCCGCTGTATTCAGGGAATCTTCTGCGGTGCGCCGGCCACCGGAATAAAGCACGGTTGTATCAAAAACAAATGGCTTAGCTCCCTGTGCGATGAGCCAGCCGACTATTTCTTTGGCATAGTCAGGAGGCAGATAGCCTTTATTGCCCCGCTCGCCCCAATGGAGCTTGATCCCGACGCTGTCACCGGAAATAAAAGGTGTCCGGAATTGTCCCAAAAGTTGTCGCAGCGCTTTGACGTATGGTTTTTCAGCGCCCGTCACTGTTTCAAAGAAAAAATCAGCCATTATAAAACCTCGTTCTATTAATATTATAAATTTCGGGAGAGGATATAATCGGTAACCGTGTTTAAGTGATCTTTCTCGGGACAGTCACTGAAAATACTCAGCTGTGATTTGGCTTCGCTGATGTATCCGGCAGCAGCCTGAAGTGAAGAATCAATTCCGTTATATTTTTTAATCAACCTAATAATTTCCCGCACCGCTTTTTTTGAACTTTTGTGAAGAGTTATTATTTCCTTGATTTTGTTTTTCTCTTCCTCCGAGCTCTCATTGATGGCGAAAATCAACGGCAGGGTTATTTTCCCTTCTTCCAGATCTTTACCTATGGATTTACCGAAATCATCTCCCTTGGCCATGTAATCCAGAACATCATCCGTTATCTGAAAAGCCATGCCCGCGTTTCTGCCGAATCGCGCCAGAGCGTCAATCTTTTTCTGTGAAGCCGAGCCCATAATTGCTCCGGCTGCGCAGGAGGCGGAAATCAAAACAGCCGTTTTCTTTTCGATGATGCTGAGATATTCATCCCTGGTCATGCTGACATCACCGCATTTGGTAAGCTGAAAAACTTCGCCTTCCGACATAATATTTCCCATTTCAGAAACAAGTCCGAAAATATCATTATTGCCGATTGCGCTCATCAGCATGAAAGCCTTGAAACACAGAAAATCGCCCACGAGAATGCTTACTGAATTTCCGAAAATCTTGTTGGCGGAGTCTTTGCCGCGTCTGATGGAAGCCTGATCAATGACATCGTCGTGCAGAAGGGTGGCAGTATGGATAAATTCCATGACCGTGGCCATGGGGAACCGATTACCTCCCTGGTATCCGCAGAGATGGGCGCAAATCAGAAGCAGAAGCGGCCGGAATCTTTTTCCGCCGCTGTTGATTAAATGATTTGCCACTTCGGGAATCAATTTGATTTCGGAAGTGACGTTATCATTGATGCATTTTTCGACCTTCTGAAGGTCGTCTTTATATGCGGAAAAAACATCCTGAATTTTCATATGATTCTACCATATCAGAGAAGTAATTGCCCAAAACTATATTTTAAATTTAAGTCTATTGTCAAATAAGATCTTCCATTTCCAAACGATCTATTCTTATCTCGTCATTCACCGCGTCGATAGCGCATTATTTCAGCTTGAAATTTACACGGCTGTATTTAACTTTTTCTTTTTTCTCCGGGGACAGTGTTTTCGGTTCTACAATAAACACGCGGCTGGCGTCGACATTACCAGGTTGAAGAAGCAACTCTTTGACGTTTTGCGCACGCTGTTCGGCAAGCTGTCGCAAATCGCTGTCCGTCACTTCGATATTGTTCAAAAGTAATTTTTCCATATCTGCCGCCGGAAGTTTTTTGGCAATACCCACAAAATTACGCGGCTTGGTAAATTTCCCGGCATCATAAGTTTGTTTCAGATACTGCTCGTATTCCTGGGGTGTAAGCTGAATTTGTTCAAGGGCGACCTGTTCGCCGCCTTTCGACAGCATTTTTTTGAGTTTTTGTGCTTTGATCCTTCGGTTTAATTCTTCTTTTTTTAAACCGGCTTTATCATTTTCGGGATCAACATATCCTTCAATATCCAGTTTCAGAGCCGGCCTTTCATAAAGGGCCTTTCCGATAGTTGTTATTTTTTTACGGCTTTCATCTGTAATTACGGCATTGCCATAATCAAATTCAATAAAGCTCAACTCTTCGCCACCGCCGGTAAGAGAGGATATAAGTGCAAAAGGCGATGTAATGGCTTTAGTGATAAGGTTTACAAGTACCTGCCATATGATCGGCCATATTCTGAATTTGGGATCATCGAGGCTGCCGGATACGGGAATATCCAGATTGATCTCTCCTTTACGGTCCGTTAAAAGAGATACGGCCAGCGTTACCGGTGCTTTAATTGCATCAGGACTTTCCACTTTATCTCCAAAAGTTAGCTGGTCGATCGTCACTTTATTTTGTGATTCGAGTTTCCTTTTATCCACCAGATAGGTCACATCGAAACTAAGCTTTCCCTTGGTAATAGGATAGCCAAGATACTTGTTCGTATAAGGTGTAACCGGACTCATTTCAATATCTTTGAAACTGATTTTAATGTCGGCGAAAAGATCTTTGGCCAGCGGATTAATCTTGCCTGCAATGTCGATAGGTGAACCGTAACCCAGGTTGCCCTTGAGCGCGACATCGGCGCGCGTCATATCCTGAGAAGAAAGACCGGTTACGCTTCCAGTCATGTTGAGCATATTTGCCGCATAGTTAGGTTTGATATTATTGTCACGGAAATCAATATTGCCGCCGCGAAATATTATTTTGCCTATTTTAATATCCGCGGGCTTTTCCGGGGGCTTTGCCTCTTGTTTCTTTTCTGCGGGCTTGGCGGGAGGTTCCTTTTTCTCCGGCTCTTTTTTGATGTTATCGCTTAATATATTCTGAATGTTAGTTGTCTTATCGGGGTTGATAATGAAACGTGAATAGAAATCATTAAGCGAGATTGTCTTAATATGCAGGAAAAAAGGATTAAATCCTGTCTGAATCCGATCTAAAGAAAGCGCTTTCCATTTCAGGAAATCATTGGATTGTGCTCTGTCGATAGTAGCAAGGTTGTTTACGTAAGCTTTACCTAAATACTTAATGATAAGTTCATCCTTTTTGTTTTTAGCCAGAGTAAGATTTCCGGCAGTGGAAACCGTACCCCGTGTCACATCAATTTTGACTTTATCGGTAAAGTAGGGCTGAAATGTCCGGATGCCGATATTTTTTACATCCAATGCCAGATTGGCGTTAAGCGGCTCCAAACCTAACGGTCCGTGTGCTGATACTTCACTTTTTTTATCCAGCGTGAACGCTAGATCAATATTGCCCTGTGTGCCTTTTTCCAGGGAAAGATTGGCCGCTTTCAATTGCAGCGGTGCGATATGAATATTTACCGGCTTATATGTTTTGTCATCAATAAAAGTAACATCTGCTTTATCAATGAAAAAATTATCCAGCCGGAATTTTAATTCGGTTTTCTTTGCAGGGGCTGCCGCGGCGGTTTCTTTGGGTGTCGTCTTTTCTTTTTTTGTTTGCTTTTGTATCAGATTGAGCAAGTTGATTTCGCCCTGCTTATTGCGGTGGATAACCAATTCCGGCGACTGGATAGCAATATCAGCAAGATGAATATCCGGCACGAACGGCTCGACGGATATCATGTTGATGTTCAAGTACGGCAGATGCAGAATTTTATTCTTCTGTAAATCATCCAGAATTATTTTTTTGAAAGTCGTATTGCCTGATAACACGAGAGAAGGCGATTTGTCTTTATACATGACAAAATGCAATTTCATTTTCATATCAAGGCGCGCAGAGTCGAGTTTAAAGTTCATTTTTACTGGAGAGTATTGCAGATAAAAGGGGATGTCTAAGTCATGAACATTGATATCAAAGCTTGTAGCGCGGGAAGTAAGAAAAGGCTGGGTCTTACCGGCAAGCTCAAATTTATCATCATTAATTATGGCGGAAAATTCAGGTACGACGTATTCTTTAAGATAATATTCGATATTGGAAACAAAGGGAATGGAAAGATTCATCTCCCGCACAGTATGATTGGTTTGATTGGGGTAATCGTGGAAATCAATTTTCCCGTTGATAATCTGAATATTGTTTAAAGAAAAAAGAAAAGGTTTCTCTTCCTTGACAGGTTTGGGTTTTTCCTCATCTTTGGGGATAAGGTCGGTAAAGTTATATGAGCCATCCTGTTTGCGGGATATAACGATGTAGGGATTTTTCAGACTGATTTTTTTCAGAATCAATGCTCTGCGGAAAATTGAAGAAGCTGCGTCGGCATTCACATATAGTTCATCAAACGCAACAAACGGTGATTTCATGCCGGGATCTTCCAGCGAAAATCCTTTGATGGTTACAGAAAGTGCAAAAGGATTGATGTCGATTTTGGCGATGGATGTTTTTCTGTGCAGAGCTTCTGAGATTTTTTCAATGATCAGCGGCTTGAGAACAGCGGGTGCAATAAAAAAACCGGCAATGCCGAAAAGAACCAAAAAAACAACCAGGCCGATAAGAATCTTTTTGAAAGTACGCATGATGTCTCCTTTCTTATTCTTACCAGGGATCAATAAAAGAATGGCCTGCTTCCGGCGTTGAAGTGATCCTCAACATTGGCGCGGGCCGTTCTCTGATTTTTCTTTAGGCGTTTTGCAACGGCCTCGGGGCGATTTTTATCAAGACCGAAAAAGTGACGATTAATCATCTCTGCCATTTCAGGACGTGTCGGATTCGCAGTGACTTCTTTTTTAACGGGGGAAGGAATCTTGTTTGTCGCTTCTTCTTTTTTGTCTTTTGATGTTTTCATTTTGTCGCAAACTCCCTTGCTCCATCTGAACATCTTTGTGACAAATTCATACAACAATTATATGCGTATTTCAAAGGATAAATTTATCATTCCTTCTGTCATTCCCGCGCAGGCGGGAATCCTGCAATAGTAATATCCTAATGTCGAGCTACTGGAAATCACCCATCACTATATCTAAACGTTTAATCGCCGGAGTAATAATACGCCGCGATATTATCTTTAATTTAAAAA
>DCVU01000170.1:2234-5462 GCA_002327415.1 Smithella sp. UBA2180 | reverse complement strand
TCAATTATAATTGTTCTAGAAATAATTCTTTACAAAAACCAGCCTATTAATCAGCCAAATTTTGCGAGGTGTTCATTATTATTTGATTAAATTGACTTGACCTTTTTTTTATGTTAGTAAACCCAGCGAAACAGCGAAGCAAAATTCATTAAAAATATATAGTTATTTATTTTTGAGGCCGTAAAAAAGTGAAAAAGACGACTTTAATGAAAATTTTTTTGAGGTCTTTTTTTATACATTCAACACTTAATTTCCGGCGAATGCAAAACTTAGGTTTTACAATGGCGATAACTCCCATTGTTCGGGAATGGCAATTACAACAAAAAGATTCGGAAAGAATGCTTACCCGACACTTGCAGCTATTTAATACCAATCCCTATCTTTCAGCTTCGGTAATCGGTTCCGTTGTTTGTTTGGAGGAAGAACAAAAAGGTAAGAGTGATGCTTCCGATGTTCTGACAATTAAACAAAGTTTGATGGGATCTTATGCTGCTATAGGTGACATTTTTTTTTGGGGTGCCCTGAGGCCTTTGGCATCTATAATTGCAGTTACATTATCATATATGGGATTAATGCTCGCTCCTGTTGCTTTCTTGTTAATTTATACGCCGGCTCACGTTTGGATAAGGTTAAATGGTTTCATTGAAGGTTACCGGGGAGGGAAGAAGGGTTTTGAATTTATTCGTTCTTTAGATTTACCCAGTGTCGCAGTAAAAATTCGCTGGTTTTCTTTGATTTTGCTGGCAGGTTCGATGATTTGGTGGTCGGAAGGTGGATATTGGCCTTTTCCAAGAATTTTTGATGTTATTATGAAATTAACGGCATTGGCCTTTGTTTTACTTTGTCTTTTATTGACTAAAAAAGGTGTGTCGCAGGTTTATATTATTTATGGGGCTGTTATATTATTTTTTCTAATTTCCTGGGGGGGATTTTTGAATTGACAGAAATCAGAACCTTAAAATTAAAAAATAAATTGGGAATGCATGCGCGGGCAGCGGCAAATTTTGTAAAAGTAGCTCAACAGTTTAAAGCAGGCATTTATATCGAACACAACGGACAAACTGCTGACGGCAGAAGTATCCTGGATATACTTACCCTTGCTTGCCCTATGGGTGGAATGTTAACAATAAAAGCCAATGGAGTCGATGCTTCCGCGGCCGTAGAAGAATTGGAAAGGCTTGTTGAAAATAAATTTGGAGAAACATAAATAAAAAAATGAGTCCTGATCAGACAAAGAAGACGTTTATTCTTAAGGGTGTCGGTGTTTCTCCCGGCGTTGCTATTGGCAGGGTTTACCGTTTTGATCCGCTGGACAGCGAGATTTCTTTTTACAAACTTAAATCCACTTTATTGATTCCCAAAGAAATCCTGCGCTTTAAAAAAGCATTGAAAGAATCTGAAAATCAACTTTTAGAAATTCAGAAAAATCTCAAAAAGACCAAAGTCACCGAACCTCTTTATGTAATTGACGTTCATATTTTGATTTTAAAAGACAAAAAATTTATCAACCGTACAATTAAATATATACAAAGATTAAAGATCAACGCGGAATGGGCGGTGCGTTTGACTTTGGATCGTTATGAACAAATATTCGAAAAAGTGGAAGATACCTATATACGTGGGCGTGTTAGTGATGTTCAGTATGTTGGTCAAAGAATTTTAAGCAATCTTTCCGGTGAAAAAAAAGAAACTATCTGGGGAACTGATGAGAAGGTAATTGTTATTGCGCAAGATATCTCCCCGGCTAATACAGTGCAAATGAAAATGGAGAGAGTTATCGGTTTTGCCACCGATGCCGGCGGCCGTACTTCGCATACAGCTATTGTTGCCCGCGATATGGAATTGCCTGCTGTAGTCGGTTTGGACAATGTCACGCGGTTTGTACGCACGGGTGACGAAATAATTGTGGATGGCATTTCCGGATTGGTCGTTGTCAATCCATACCCGGAAATGTTGCAAAGATATGAAGAAAAAAAGCTTCTCTATTCAGCAGCTAAAGATGAGTACCTCAAAGATGCAAGATCTCCTGCTGTTACCAGCGATAATTATACGCTGCATATAGGGAGCAATATAGAGTTTGTTGAAGAAATACCCTCAGCAATCGCGCATGGCGCGGAACATATCGGGCTTTATCGTACGGAATTTATATACATTAACCGTCCGGAGTTACCAACGGAAGAAGACCATTTTAATAATTACTGCCAGGTTGTCGGCACGAAAGATTTACTTTGGTCAACAATCCGGACTTTTGATTTAGGAGGTGATAAGTTTCCTTCCAGCCAAAAGCCGGTAAAAGAGCTAAATCCACAGATGGGATTGAGGGCGATTCGTTTTTGTCTAAAGGAAGTTGAAATATTCAAGACGCAACTAAGAGCCATTTGGCGTGCCAGTGCGTTTGGAAAAATAAAAATTCTTTTTCCGATGATTTCGAGCGTAGAGGAAATTCGCGAAGCAAAGAAATTGCTGGAAGAAACCCGTCAAGAGCTTTTGGCGCAAGGTGTAAATATTGCTTCGGAGATGGAAATAGGCGCGATGATTGAAGTGCCTGCCGCAGTTGTAATTGCCGATAAACTGGCACGTGAGGTAGATTTTTTCAGCATTGGCACAAATGATTTAATCCAGTATTCTCTGGCTATTGACAGGTCCAATGAACGTTTAACGTATTTATATGAACCTTTGCATCCGGCTGTTTTGAGATTGATAAAGAGCGTAGTGGACACGGCTCATGAGGCAGGTATTCGTGTGTCGATGTGTGGTGAGATGGCCGGCGATCCATTGTGTACATTGATTCTTCTGGGAATGGAATTAAATGAATTAAGCATGAACCATTTGGCCATCCCGCGGATTAAAAAAATTTTAAGAGAATCAACGCTGAAGGAATCGAAACTATTGTTGGAAAAAGCTCTTTCTTTTAACGTAGCCTCTGAAGTGCGGAAATGTGTGCATGATTATATGAAGGAACGTTTCCCTGTCGAATTTCAAAATGAAGATGATTAATATTTATTGAAGAACTTTCTGATCAAACCTTAATAAAAATATGAATTCAGCCAAACCAAATCAAGATAAAGAATATTATTCAGGAAATCTTTACGATGAACAGAATTTTCTGCAATTCCGGATGCTGAAAGCGTTTCTTTCGCGGGTTTCCATTGCTGATGAATATGTTGACGCTATTAAAAAACTCTCACAAGACGGAGTGGTTGTTTACGCGTTGAACCAAAGAAGCGA
>DCVU01000170.1:0-2110 GCA_002327415.1 Smithella sp. UBA2180 | reverse complement strand
CTGGTTTCTTACGGACGCCGGCGCGTAAAAGAAGATGAGAGTATTATCAATATTCTTTTCGGACAAACAGAACACACGGGAGCGTTACGCCGGTTGATTACTTTTATACGTTATTCCGACAATGCTTTTGTCATTCCCGCGGAACCGGTCAAATTATCCGAATATTTGAATACAACCAAAAGCGTTTCTAAAGAAGCTATGGTTCACGAACTGCGCGGAGAATTAATAGAACGCATTGAAAGGGAAAAGAACACAGTTGTGGGGCCGGCTTTAAAATCGCGGGAAGAACTCATCGGCATGGTTCTAAGTGATAATTCACTTAATAAATTCATCACTGATTATGCTGAAAAAGAAAATAAGAAAAAAGCGGCCGTGGTGAAAGACGCCCGCCGCTATCTTTACGAAATTGCCGCTGATTACAGTGATACTTTTATAGCCGTATGGCGAAAAGTGCTGATCTGGTTGTGGAACGATATTTATGACGGTTTATCAATAGATAAAGAGGGTTTGACCAGAATAAGAAATATTTCCAAAAAAATGCCTTTTATCATTATACCCTGTCATCGCAGTCATATTGATTATCTTTTGATTCATTACCTGTTTTACACGAATAATATTCAGCTTCCTTTCGTTGCCGCCGGAAACAATTTATCTTTCTTCCCGATGGGTTATATTTTTCGCAAGTCCGGCGCTATTTTTCTGCGTAGGAGCTTTCGGGGCAATAAAATTTATTCGGAGGTGTTCACGAAATATCTGGCGATACTGTTGCAAGAAGGTTTGCCTCTGGAATTTTTTATCGAGGGCGGACGCAGCCGGACGGGAAAAATGATCATGCCCAAGTATGGTCTTCTTTCCATGGTTATTCAGGCATATCAGGAAAAATATTGTGAAAATTTTGCAGCTATTCCGGTTTACATCGGTTACGACCGCGTGATCGAAGAGAAATCATATCTTAAAGAGCTATCAGGAGCGGCCAAAACTCCTGAGAATCCCGCGGAGATAATCAAGACAAGTAAAATATTAACTAAAAGATATGGCCGCGTTTACGTCAATATCGGTGAACCGATGATTATGAAGGATTATCTGGAAGCGCAGGAAAAGCCGATAGAGCAAATGGCTTTGGAAGAGAGGCAGAGCCTTTACCGGAAAATCGGTTATGAAATAGTTCTGGAAATTAACAAAGTCGCTGTAGTTACACCTTTTTCTTTGGTGGCCTCCGTTATTTTAAGTCATGACCGCAGAGGAATGTCTCATAACGAGTTGCTTGATATTCTAAGTGATTTTTTTGAATATCTTTCCATGAAGAAAGTAAAATTTGCTGAAACGTTTATTAACCGCGAAAAAGCAATAAACGATGCTATCAATATGTTTGTGCAGCAGGGATTTATATCGAAAATTGAGGCAGAAGATGATGAAGCCGAAGAAATACAGGAAGTGGTTTATTCGTTGAAAGAAGAAAAAAGGATCAATCTGGAATATTATAAAAACAACATTTTGCATTTCTTCGTCCCTTTGTGTTTTGTTGCCACTTCCATAATTAAGAATAATGAAGATCTAATCTATTTACAAAGAATAATGAGCGATTATAAGTTTCTCAAAAAGCTTCTATGGAATGAATTTATTTTTGATGAACATAAGGATGATGCGGAAGATGTTAATGAAGTGCTGACTTATTTAAACGAAAGAAAAATGATTACATCCACTGAGCGTGATGGTCAGGTATATGTAGAGATAAAAGGTAAGGGCAATAAAAAACTAAAACCTTTTGCCGATTTGATTCATAATTATCTTGAATCCTCCTGGATAGTTATCCGGAGCTGCCTGTATTTAAAGAAGAATCCGCTGACAAAGAAGGATTGGTTGAAGAAAATCATGGCGCTGGGAGACAGAATGTATCGGAAGGGTGAAGTTTTAAGGCCTGAAGCGCTCTCTCAATCGAATTACCAGAATGTCATTATATTTCTTGAAGACGCGAAATTAATAACCGCAGTAAAAGATGAAAAAATTGATAAGAAAGAATTTTCTTATACTTTGACTGAAAACAGAGCGGAAATGGAAGTTTTGCGCCGCCGTCTTTTCAAACTGCTCTAGTACCATGTAACATTATATC
>DCVU01000051.1 GCA_002327415.1 Smithella sp. UBA2180 | reverse complement strand
AAATCATTAAATCCAACGATTCTCTCTCCGACCAGGCTTTAGAAGACGCGAAAGAAAATAATATCCGGGCCATAGAACGAAAAACTTATCTGGGACTGATCAAAGTGTTTTCATTTTACGCCTTCTTTGTTCTGGCAGTTCTGGCGGTATTTGTTCCTTCCGTAATCTGGGTGTATCCCAAATTAAACGCCACAGCCATAAAAACTCTTTCTCTGACATATTATTTCCTGCCGCTTCTGGGGATTGCCGTAGCTATTAATATGCTGAAGCTCCGCAGAGCGATTCCTATTTTCTGCGCAATGTTTTTAATTGTGGCCGTGTTTTTGGAAATCTTCCATTTCCTATGAAAAATACCTCTGAGGTGACAATTGATCTGATGATCAATGCTGACTTGCCGGAGATAATGGCAATTGAGCGGGAATCCTTTCCGTCGCCATGGACGGTGGGTATGTTTACAGGAGAGCTTAACAGTTCTCATTCCGTATGTCTTGTCGCGAGGATAAATGTAAAAGGGAAGAGTGTCATCGGAGCGTATATAATTTTCTGGTTTGTTGCTGATGAAGTACATTTGCATAATCTTGCCGTAAAAAAAGAGTACAAAAAGCAGGGGATCGCTTTTCAGCTCATGGAAGTAATGAGAGAGATCGCAGGGAAAAATGAAATTACAGCCCAAACATTGGAAGTCAGAAAATCAAATATCGAAGCAATAAAGCTTTACCAGAAATGCGGTTTTGTAGTAAAAGGAATAAGACCGCTTTATTACACGGATACGCATGAGGATGCCCTGATAATGTGGGCGGATATAAAACAATAAACACACACCTTTAATAGACACGGGTGCTTGGCGGGATAAATGGCCGGAAAAATTTACATAGGAGAAATTTCAAAAAACGAAGAAATTCAGGAAGACTGCTTTTTGATGAAAGTTAAAGTCGCTGCCTCCTTTGAAAATCCGCTGCCGGGTCAGTTTGTCATGATTCGCATAGCCGGATTAAATGATCCGTTTCTATCCCGTCCCATAAGCATTTATTCTTTTTCTTGCGGGGAGAATTTCTGCTTGATTGAATTGCTGTACCGTGTAGTGGGCAAGGGAACGCAGATTATGGCTGGGTTGATTGAAGGTTCTCAGGTGGAAATCCATGGACCGCTGGGTAACGGATTTGAAATATCAGATGTCAGAGAAAATATTGTTTTTATCGCCGGAGGAATAGGCATAGCTCCTCTGTCGTTATTGGTTGAAAATTTGCACCGGAGATTTCCATCATCTTTAATGACTTTATATTCCGGCGCTCAAAGGGCCTCATCTGTAGTCGGATTGGATAGACCGCAAAAAATTTGTCACGATGTTAATGTCTGTACTGATGACGGAAGCATGGGTGAAAAGAATCTGGTTACGCAGGTTTTTCAGAAAGACATGAAAAAGTTTTCACCGGCAAACACTTCCATTTATGCTTGCGGTCCGAGGGAAATGCTCATATCGCTGGCAAAGATATTGAGCAAAAGCAAATTCAGCTGCCAGGTATCTCTGGAAGAGCGGATGGCTTGTGGCACCGGAGCCTGTGCGGGCTGCGCGGTGGCAATAAAATATGAACAGGGCATTTCCTGTTACAAGCGGGTTTGTGCCGACGGTCCGGTATTTAATCTGGCGGATATTATCTGGGAATATTGAGGATAAAATGAAAGAAACGATATCTCCGCGAATGACCGTGAATTTGGGGCAACTGAAATTAAAAAATCCGGTAATGACAGCGTCGGGAACTTTTGGCTACGGCGAGGAATATGCCGGTTATATTGATTTAAATAAACTGGGCGCCATTGTTGTGAAGGGATTGTCGCTCAAACCCCGGTTGGGAAATCCGCCGCCGCGCATAATGGAAACAACCGGCGGCATGCTCAACGCAGTGGGTTTGCAGAATATCGGCGTTGATGCTTTTATCGAGGAGAAACTTCCTTTTCTCCGCAAATATGCCGTGGCGGTTATTGCCAACATCTATGGTGAGACCTACGATGAATACAAAAAAGTGGCAAAGATTCTAAGTTCAGCAAAAGGCGTGCACGCGCTGGAAGTGAATATTTCCTGCCCCAATGTAAAGAACGGCGGAGTAATTTTCGGTTCTGATCCTAAAATTGCCGCCAGAGTAACGCGCACGGTAAAAGATGAAACCAGTCTGCCTGTTATCGTTAAGCTTACCCCCAATGTTACGGATATCGCGGTCATTGCGGAAGCGGTGGAAAAAGCAGGAGCGGACGCCATATCATTAATTAATACACTGACGGGAATGGCTATTGATTTAAAAACAAGAAAACCTCATTTGAGAAATATTACCGGCGGATTATCCGGCCCGGCAATCAAGCCTATTGCCCTGCGCATGGTTTGGGAGGTTGTCCAAAGAGTTTCCGTACCGGTCATCGGCATTGGCGGAATCATGACGGCCCAAGACGCGCTGGAATTTTTAATTCTGGGAGCACAAGCGGTACAAATAGGCACGGCAAATTTTATAAATCCCCACGCCACAATGGAAATTATTGAAGGAATAAAAGATTACCTCACCGTCAACAAAATAAAAGACGTCAACGACATTATCGGCACTTTCCGTCCTTGATATTTTAGTCAGACTGTATGTTATTGTCCCGCGGAAAATAAGAATGTCATTGCCCGGCTACGGAGACTGTGTCGTAATAACAAATATAACCATTTAATGT
>DCVU01000033.1 GCA_002327415.1 Smithella sp. UBA2180 | reverse complement strand
TCGGCGGTCCTCTCAATGGAGTTTTTGGAAAGGGCATCCGCGACATCGCTGTCGTCCCCTCGACTGGTAAATGCCTTGATCGTACATTGATTTCTCATGTATGTTATTGGACCTGCGGCAAAGAGAATAAAACTATGCCTGAGGATGCCAAGCCTTCGCTGGAAACGCTTCGCAAGTTTCTGAGATTGGACTTTCTGCGTGGAAAAAGCGCCAAAGCCAGACCCGGCGGTGCCAGCGAGTAAAAGGCGCTACTTAGATTCACATTAGACTCACTAAAAGGAGTATAAACAATGAAAATTATCAAAAGAACGTTCGTTTTGTTTTTGGTTATTGTTCTTGCCGGTTGCGCAAATCTCAAGGAAGTCAGGGATTACGCGGGCGAATCGGCAAAGTTATCCGCATACACTGAGCTGACTACCAGATTCCGCGATACCTATGAGCGAGAGCAGCCATATCTTTTTGGCGAAGCCGATCAGCAGGCGCAGGACAACGACAAAAGACGCAAAGCTGCCTATGATGATTTACTGAAAATCCATCAAAGAGTTGCCCTTTATATGCAGACCCTTGCAGCTCTTGCCGGTGAAAATGCCTTTGATCTCTCGAAACAGATAGATTCTTTGTCCGGCGGAATCAATGCTTATCCTGATTTTGACATTAACGATAAACATGTGGATGCCTTCTCCAATATTGCAAAGGTGATTGCAAAATGGATTACTTCCGCATATCAGGAACATGCTGTTCGGGATATGATTAAAGAGGGTGACGCGCCTTTACAGACAACTTTGCAGGGAATGGAAGCTCTTGTTCGTTGTTACAAAAAGACCAATGAAAACGAAAGAAAAACAGTATTGGGTTTTTTTGACGTGGAAATTACTTTTGCTGATAGTCCCAAAGACAGGCTGCTGACTGTGCTGGCGCGCGCTCATGTGCAATCGAAAACATTGGAATATAAAAATGTTGAATTAAAGTACAATGAAGCTGAAAAAGGAATCAAAAGTATTGCGGATGGCCATCGAAAACTTTTCGAAAATATTGATAAGTTGTATAATGAAGAAGTTAAAACCATGATCAGCAATTTTGCGAAAGACATAAAGACCATAAGAGAAAATATTCAAAAGATTCGAAGTTGACGCAGATAAAATTTTTATGAAAAGATTGAAAGGAGGAAAATAAATGGCGCTGGCAAACCAAAAGCAGGTGGAAGATCTTGCTGACAAGATATCGGAATGTGCAGATTCAATTCATGTTCGTCTTATGAAGGCGATTAAGAATAAAGAAATTGATCAATATACAGCTCAATCAACATTTCAGGATGAAGCAACACTTCGTCAGCGGGCCAATAGCCTTTATATTGACGCGGCTAATTGTATTGTTGAAGGATTATCGGAATCTCAGAAAAGTATAATTGACTTGATCGATACAGCAAAAGATAAAATCAAGACAATAAAGAAGATAGCGGGTTTTATAGATTTCATTGCCGATCTTCTTGTTCTGGCGGCGGCGGCTTATGCTGCAAAACCGGCTCCAATCTTAGCCGCCTTGCAGGAGGTCAAGAAGGACGTAGATACGTTGAATAAAGGTTAGCAGTTATCATTTATTATCGAATAACAAACAGGGTCTGACAATTTTTTCAAAGGAAAACAAAAAACAGAACGCTGCTTATCCTAGGATTGTACAGATGAATAGAAAGATTATAAAGCCAACACCATTTGGATCTGTATGTATCATCTGGTCAATATTGAGAAATTCTCCCCGGATTTTTCATATTTTGCTTTCACGGCCTGGCCTTTCAGCTGAAGATCGGGCGTCTGCGCTTTTTCCTGATTCCCGAAAATCTTCCTGCGTGGAGATTGACTCGATAGCTGCTTCAATCAAAGCGTATTTTGAAGGAGAGAACATCAAGTTTTCCCTTAATCTCGTCGATCTATCTCAGTGTTCAAAATTTCAACAGTCGGTTTTGCGCGCACAGCACGCCATACCACGCGGCAGAGTCAGCACTTACGGACTTATCGCGGAGCACGTAGGCGCGCCGGGTGGTGCGCGAGCGGTCGGCAATGTTATGGCAGCCAATCCGTTTCCCCTGATCGTGCCCTGTCACCGGGCAATCCGTTCAGACCTTAGCCTTGGCGGCTTTCAAAGCGGAGCAGAGATGAAACGTGTATTGCTTACAAAAGAAGGAATTATCTTTGACGAGGCGGGACGGGTGATTTGTCCGTCATTTTATTATGCTTCAATGTGACACTGTAACTCCTCATATTTTCCGGCCAAAACATTCTTGACATACAAGTCTTAAATTCGTATCTTGTCTCTTGTGAAAAGCAGGTTCTCTGCGAACTTGTTTATATGAAATAATGTCCGCGTAATACAGGTGCAAAACAGTAAAGAGAAGGAATTAAAAATGCCGATTACAGAAATTCTTGCCCACAACGCCGCCCTGTACGGCGAAGAAATATGCCTTGTTGAAATAAATCCTCAAATCAAAGAAGTGAAAGCAACATGGAAAGATTACGATCTTGTCGAAACCGATCCCGAAAAAAGATACCGGAGGGAGATGACCTGGCGCGAGTTCGACGATAAAGCTAACCGCTTTGCCAACTTTCTGATGGGAAGAGGCTTGGCCAAAGGCCAAAAGGTAGGTATCCTGCTTATGAACTGTCTGGAGTGGCTGCCGATCTATTTCGGTATCCTGAAAACCGGTGCTCTGGTGGTGCCGCTTAATTACCGCTATACCGAAGATGAAATCAAATACTGCCTCGATCTGGCTGAATGTGACGTTTTAATCTTCGGGCCGGAATTTACCGGGAGAATTGACGCAATCCACGAACAGATTCCAAATGTAAAAATAATACTTTTTCTGGGACAGGAAAATCCCGCGTTTGCCGAAAATTATTACGCGCTCACCGCGTGTTGTTCATCCATAGCTTCCAAGATCACGTTTTCAGACGATGATGATGCGGCCATTTATTTTTCGTCAGGGACTACCGGCTTTCCCAAAGCGATTCTCCATGATCACCGCAGTCTGATGACATCCTGTGAAGTGGAAATGAATCACCACAAACAGACGCGCGAAGACAACTTCCTCTGTATTCCACCGCTCTACCACACCGGCGCGAAAATGCACTGGTTCGGCAGTTTCCTGGCCGGAAGCAAAGCCGTTCTGCTGCGCGGCGTTAAACCGGAATGGATATTGAAGGCGGTGTCCGAAGAGCAGATAACGATTGTCTGGCTTTTGGTTCCGTGGGCGCAGGACATTCTGGACGCCATTGAACGCGGCGATATAAAGCTTGCGAATTACAAACTCGATCAGTGGCGGCTGATGCATATCGGCGCGCAGCCGGTTCCGCCGAGCCTGATCAAACGCTGGAAAAAGTATTTTCCGAACCACGAATACGATACTAATTACGGCCTTTCGGAGTCCATTGGGCCGGGCTGTGTTCATCTCGGCATCGAAAACATCCATAAAGTCGGCGCTATCGGAGTAGCCGGCTACAAGTGGGAGGTGCAGATCGTGGATGAAAGCGGCAATCCGGTGAAGCAAGGCTCGGTGGGCGAGCTTTGTGTGAAAGGTACGGGCGTGATGAAATGCTATTACAATAATCCGCAGGCCACTGCCGAGATTCTCAAGGACGGCTGGCTCTATACGGGCGATATGGCGAAAATGGATGAAGACGGATTTATCTATCTTGTAGATCGCAAAAAAGACGTGATTATCACAGGCGGCGAGAATATTTATCCTGTGCAGATTGAGGATTTTCTGCGCACTAACGAAGTGATCAAGGATGTGGCGGTAATCGGCCTTCCCGACCATCGTTTAGGCGAAGTCGTCGCGGCGATAGTTGAGCTAAAGCCGGGCTTCTCACCATCTGAGGGCGAGATTGCGGAATTTTGCAGTGCGCTGCCGCGTTACAAGCGTCCGCGTAAAATCATATTTGCAAATGTGCCGCGCAATCCCACTGGGAAAATTGAAAAACCGAAACTCCGTGAGAAATATTGCGGCGGCAGTCTTGTTGAAGCGCAGACAGAGAGTCATTTAAAAAAAGGAGAAAAGTATGATAGCTTATCAACTTTCCATTTTCGCGGAAAATAAGTCTGGGAAACTTGCTCAGATAACGGGTGTTCTGGCTAAAGAAAAAATAAATATTCGCGCCACGACGATAGCGACAGCGGATACGTTTGGCATTATCAATCTGATTGTTGATGATCCCCAGCGCGCTGAAGCGGTTCTGTCGCAGGCGGGAATGACAGTGCATTTGCGGGAAGTTCTGGCTGTTTTGATTCCTGACACCCCCGGCGGTCTGGATAATTTGATGCAACTGCTTTATCAGGAAGGCATTAACATCAATAACGCTTATGGCTTTGTGCTGGAGAGTTCGAAAAAAGCTGTATTTGTAGTTGATGTTGATCAGATGCCGAAGACGGAAAAGATTCTGGAGAAAAAAGGTTTTAAAACGCTGGATGTTCAATCACTTTCAGCAATGTAGGAGGGAGAAAAATTATGGCGCATGAAGATAAAGGTAAATATTTTAAGAAACATCCTCAGGGTACAAAAATAGACGAAGATCTGAAGAAAGAAATTATCGAGCAGGTGAAGAATAATAATATCTCCTGCAAGAAGGCTGAGGAAATAGCCGGTGAACTGGGCTTTTCGCTTGAAGAAACCGGCGTAGCCATTGATGTTTTGAATATCAATATTACTAAATGCCAGTTGGGGCTTTTCGGTTATGGCGAGACTAAAAAAATTGTCCAACCGGCAAAAGAAGTTACATCGGAATTAAAAGAAAAAATTACGTCATCCCTGCAAGATGGAAACCTTTCCTGCACTGCTGCCTGGAGAATTGCCGGAGAATTAAATATTCCCCGCATGAAAGTTTGTGCTGCTTGCGAAACGTTGGAAATAAAGGTTAAGCCTTGTCAGTTGGGCGCCTTTTGATTTTTTAAGCGGATAATTTCAAATAACCATGCAGTAGTTTAATCATCAGATCGGCATTTTTACGAGTACCGGCGATAATTTTTTCCATAGTTAGAGGTTTTTTCAAAAGCCCGTTGCCGAAATTATCTATCGAGCAGGCACAAGCGTAAGGTAAATCCAATTCCATTGCGATTACCGCTTCATGGGCCATGGTCATGCCGACAATATCTGCAAAATTGGCCATCATTTTAATTTCCGCTTTTGTTTCCAGCCGGGGACCATGCGTTTGCCAGTAAGTTCCCTTCTTGACAACTTTAATCTTGTTGCTAAGTGCAGCTTTGATGAGCTTTTTCCGTACATTTTCGTTTAGTGACGGGGTTATATGAACGGCTTTGTTTTTATGAATAGTTGGAGTAGCCGTCAGCGTGATAAAATCATCGGGAACAACAATCATTCCCGGACATAAATCTTTTTTTAATGAACCTGTGGAATTAATGCCTACTATTTCAGTTGCGCCCAGATCTTTCAGCGCTTGTAAATTAGCACGATGATTAATCAAATGCGGCAAGACATAATCATTGGGAGCATTGCCGTGCCTGAGAATCCAGGCTATTCTATCAGCTATTAAAACTGATGCCCGGCCATATTCATTTCTCATCGATCTGGCCGTACCCTTGCTTAATAGATCGCTTCTTTCTACGATTAATTTGTTGGAAATAACGCCCAAAAGACCCATAATGTCTCCTTTGCTGCGTTTTATAGCAAATTTATGTAAAGCAGTCAAAGGCAGTTACTTTGATGCTGTCACCCCAAAATAGACATTGGACCC
>DCVU01000049.1 GCA_002327415.1 Smithella sp. UBA2180 | reverse complement strand
CACCGCCACTTGATGAGCAGGTTCGCGATTTTTTCATTGGCGGCCGGGGTTTGGGGCTTTACCTTCTGCACAAAAAAATCAACGCGAAAACAACTGCCGATGATCCGGAAAATCCGCTGATTTTTTCTCCAGGGCCGCTGGGCGGTATTCCGCAATTTCCGGGAACCAGCAAATGCATGGCTATTTCATTGTCTCCGCTGACGCATATTCCGGGCGTTTCCAATTTCGGCGGCCATTTCGGCGCTTATCTGAAATACGCGGGCTTTGACGCCCTCGAGATTACGGGAATCAGTGCAACCAACGCCATGATTGTCATCGATGATTTTAAAAGCGAAATATACATCATTGAAGCTCCGGCTATTGATCAGGTCTTCGATCTGGAAAAAGCAATTGTGGAGAAATTTCTTAAGGCCGGTCATGAGAAGAAAGATATCGTCTTTCTGACCACAGGCATCGGCGCCGCTAATACCTTGTATGGTTGTATCAACAGTCATTATTATGATGCCGTAAAACCAGTGGATGGAACAAAAGGATTATTCAGAACGAAGCAAGCCGGTCGCACCGGACTGGGCACGGTGATGATCAATAAAAACATCCGGGCGATTGTGGTGCTCTCCGGTTTTCCGCATGGCGAAAATCCTTACGGAGCGGCGGATTGGGACAAAGTAAAGCAATCCGGCACCAAACTGCACAAGATTGTCAAAGAAGTCGATCCCCATGCGCTCAAAATGTACCGCAAGGGTTCGGCCGGGCTCATTGCTTTTATGAATAAGGACGATTACCAGTCACTGCCTGTAAATAATTACCAGTATGGTTCAGACCCGCGAGCGGAACAAATCTGCGGTAAAAACTATGCCGAAAATCTTTTTGATCATCGGGGCATGGACGGCTGTTTCCCCGGCTGTAATCTGCGATGCACCAAGGGCGGCTGGGTAACTCTGGCTTCCGGCGAGCACAAAGGCAAAAAAGTTTGGGTTGACGGTCCAGAATATGAAACAGCGGCCGGCTTCGGTTCGAATCTGGGTATGTGGAATCCCGAATTCATTATGGAAGCCAACTGGCATTGCGATAATTACGGTATAGATACAATTACCACCGCGGTAATTATGGCTTTTGTCATGGAATGCTACCAGCGCGGTTATCTGACCAAAGAAGACACGGATGGTTTTGAACTTAACTGGGGTGATGAAAAGGCAGCACTGCAGTTTATCCATGATACAGCGTATCGTAAGACAGCGTTGACCAGCATTGCAGGCCTGGGCATGCTGGAATTAATCAGTTGGATTGGCGAGAAATATTCCGCCCGAACCGGCAAAATAAATTCCCGCAAAGAGCTGGAACAATTTGCCATGCATGTCAAGGGCCTGCCTTTTTCACTTTACCGGACGCATCGGTCGTTATCCATGCAGGCTTCTTACGCGGCGGCCAGCGATATCGGCGCGCATCATGCCGCCGCCTGGCTCGTCAAAGTTGATTTGCTGGGCGCGTTCCCCACTTTTGAAGAAAAGGCGAAGGCGTTAATCACGTATCCGCGTGTGCGTTTGGGCAACGACAATCTGGGCTTGTGTAAACTGCCGTGGGTGGATGTTTTTAATCCCGATTCCGGCAATCGCAAAAATACGGATATCTACATCAATCCCGCTTCGCAGGAAATCTACGCCGATTTCTATAACGGCATGCTGGGAACAAATATGACCTGGGAAAAGATATTCGAGCAGACCGACCGCGATATTAATTTGCAACGGATAATGAACATGATGGCCTTCGAAAAAACAACAGGCGAACATGACTGGATTCCCGACAGAGCTATTGGCCCAACGGAAGATGTTCTTTACGAGAACGAAAAGGATTATAACGATGGACAACTCAGCTCTATTCTAAACAAACCGCTCGAGGTAATTCAAAAAATTAAAGCCTTTGATAAACGCGAAATCCTGATGAAGCATCGCAAAGAAGAACTCAAGAAATTAATCGACGTGTATTATCGACAGCGCGGCTGGAACGCAACCGGAATCCCGAAAGTAGAAACACTCAAAAAAATCGGCTTGTGGAATTTTCTGAGCGACGAAGCCAGAGCAAAAGTCACCGCGATGAACGAATAGAGAATAAAGTATTCATCCAAATAATTCTACCGCTTGTCGTTCTGGCGAAGAGACTGTGTCGCAATTGTAAAAAATGTCATTCCGAACGTATGTGAGGAATCTTAAAGCGCTGAATTTGTTGGAATCAAGATTTCTCGCTGCGCTTCGAAATGACACAAAAGAGGATTACGACACAGTCTCGAAGGCCGGAATCCAGAACTTTCATTTCGATAATTGTGTTTCAATCAAACTGGTAATTTCTTTATTAGAAGGTATATCCGCCATCGCTAATGAACTAAGCAATGATTCAACTCCACGCGCCTGATACCTTCTGCAACCGTTATTTCTCAACAGTCAAAGGCAGATCACTTTGTGTTGTTTTGATCCATTTCATACAGAACCGTTTGATTCCTTCCATTCGCCTTCGCACGGTAGAGGGCGGAGTCGGCTTTCTGTATCAGTTCGTCTTTTGCTGCTCCATCGAACGGACACGATGATATTCCGCAACTGATATTCACATGCACCGTGCGGTCGTGTTGAGGCAGTAACATCTCAAATCGCTCAACAGCCATTCTTGTTTTCTCCATAACCTGAAAAGCGGCGCGTTTGTCCGCGCCGTAAAGAAATATCAAAAACTCTTCTCCGCCGTAACGGGCAACCCAGTCGCTTTCGCGCAGATTGCCTTTCAGTACCTCCGCGACATGTTTAAGGACAACGTCCCCTGAGTCGTGTCCGTAAGTGTCATTGACGGTCTTGAATCGGTCGATATCCACCATCACCAATGAAAAAGGATCGTTGGAACGGGTAAACCGCCGAACTTCTTCGTCCAACTTTTCTTGCAAGTATCGATGGTTGTAGAGACCGGTGAGCCCGTCTTTATTCGCCAATTGATTTAAGTCGTAGATATGTCCTCCGAGCCATGCCGACATTGAGTTGAAGGAGCGGATCGACGAATTGAATTCACTATTATTAGCTGAATCGACCGGGAGATCTCCAAATTGTTTTTCCCTAATTGCGAGGATCCCATCGTTCAAAATTTGAAAAGTGCGGTTAGTTTTCCACAAGATAAATAACCCCATAATGGAAAAAAATATCATTAAACCGCATAGGATGTACGTGGCAAGACGGTTCCAGTTCAAAAGCGACAAAATCTCCTCTTCCTGCCTGTCTACGGCAACCTGGTTATACTTAATGATCTTGTCTGAAATCGCATCCATTTTGTCGGCCTGTTTTCTAAGGGCGTTCTTCGCTAACTCTTTCGCTTTATTTCTATTCCAGAACCAGAACTTATTGAGACGGACCATCTTTCGGATCGTATTTTTATAATTTGCCATAACGATGGTCAATTCCTTCACAAGTTCATCATGGGGAGGAGCAATATTTCCAAGCCGGGCGATCGTTTTGTCGATCGCCTTTAATCGCTCATGGATCCGATTTAAGTATGCCGGTTCCTCAAAAAGCAGGTAGTTCCTTTCCGCTCTGGATAATTGAAGAATCTCTTCCTGAAGGTTTCTGGCCGATTGTATACGGGCATAGTTAACGGAGAGAATGGTTTTCAACTTGAACTGTACTTTCCACTGATTATGAATCAACACCGCGCTAAGAATAACCAGCATAAGAAACAGGAACGATGTTCCCGCGATGATTTTTGTTTTCAGCTTCATATCTGAACCTTTGTAGTTTTTTATTTCGCCATCTGTGTTTCAATCAAACTGATACTTTCATAAAAGGATCAGTTTCAGATGACCTTGTAAAATACCCTAAAGGGCACGCGAGGCCGCAGGCAAGGCGCGCAAATACCGAGGCGTGAGTCGTACATAGAGTACGTCGCAACAACGAGGGATGTAGCGCAACGCAGCATCCGACCTTTTTACGGGGTCAGTAAATTGATGAGTTCTTCATTTGCCGGTATATCCGACATTGAATGACCGTAATGAACAAATCGAACCTTACCGGATTTATCAATCATCACCTGCGCGGGCATTCTTCCCAATTTGAATATCTTGATCTCCTGACCATACAATTTCAAAACCTTGTGTTCGGGATCGGGCAAACCGATGAACGGCAGATTTTCTTTTTCCCAGTAGTCCCGGAAAGCTTCGGCCTTCTCCGGCCCGGCAACAATGATTTCCGTATTCAGCTTTACAAATTTTTCATAATCCTGGCGCAACTGCGCCATGTGCGCGCGGCAGAATGGTCAAAAGAATCCACGATTGAAAACTACCATGACATTCTTTTTGTTTTTATAGTCGGAAAGAGATACGCTCTTGCCGTTAAAATCATCCAGCGTAAAATCCGGCGCCTGAACATTTAATTCAACTCTGGCCATAACGCTTGCCCTCCGTAGTCTTTATTTATCATAAAATGTTGTTTTTTCTATGATTAAATAGAGTCAGCACCTAATAATTCCAAAATGCAATCGTTATCATGCTTGTATCTCTTTTATTATTTCTTTTTCCTATGGATTTCGTCATGACAAACGGTACATACAGTAATTAAATTTTCTTCTGTATTTTCTCCACCTTTTACATGTTCCTTTTTATGGTGTAGTTCAAGATGGCGAGGATCTGATCTATTCCAATTATCATGACTCCAATCGCACTGAACACATCGATATTTATCTCTTCTTAATACTGTACCGCGCACGGGGTCAGATATTTTTCTATCGTGTTCTGGACTTTGGCGGAGCGATTCAAGTACGTAAGCACCGACATGTAGATCAGGCCTGCCCGTGTTTTTTGTTTCAATCGGCCATCCGAATTCCGTTCTCAATTCACGAACGCGTCGTGCCCATTCCGTTTTATTATTTGCAACATATCGTAATTCTTCGCCAGTTACAGAATTACCGATGTTTTGCTTGAAATATTCTAGAATTTTAGCCCTTACGGAATCTTTTCTTTTCCTAATTTCATTAGCAATGTTCCAACGATGTGCGGCATCACGATCCTGCGTTGCAGACAACAAAATATAGTCGTTTGGTTTCATTTTGTTGACATCGATGTTCTCAATAGGCAATTCGCTTTCTGCTGCCATTTCTTTTGCCGTAACGCCGCTTATGATTGACCAACCAAACTGAACGCGCAACTCCCTTACTCGTCTTGCATATTCCTGAATCCCTGAAACAACGAGCAACTCATCTCCATTGATCACAAAAGAAGGATATTTTTTAAAATAAAAGATAATTCGATCGCGTGCACTTGACACGTCTTCCTTACTTAATAAAGACTTACCAAGTTCACGTAAATGATTAAATACGGGAACCAATGAAAGAACTTTTTGTCGAAGGTCTTTTCCTTTTAGTTCTTCCTCAAAATTGTCTATTAAACTCTTCACTTTTTTTCTGATAGCTTCCGAATCCAGTTCTCTTTTCTTCATTAGAAATATTCCCCTTATGTTTTTAGAAAGCTTTCGAGTCTTGATAATAATTTATCTTGATTCTTTATTTGACACTCCCAGATTGTTAAAGTTTTCCATCCTAAGGATTTGAGTACTTTATTATTATGCTTGTCACGTACAATGTTTGCATCAAGTTTTTTGGCCCAAAACGTCTTGTTTGTTGTCGGCCGCGTCGCTCTCTTGCATTGTCTATGGCCATGCCAGAAACAGCCATGTACAAATATCACCTTGCGATGTCGAGTTAATACAATATCCGGTCGGCCCTGTAAATTTAAATTGTTTTTACGAAAGCGATAACCAAGGCGGTGAACGATTGAACGAACGATAATTTCAGGTTTCGTGTTTTTGTTTTTGACACGAGACATTATCCAGCTACGTTTTTCCTCACTGAAAACATCCACACATTAAACCTTTGTTCCCTTGGTTAATAAAACATAAGCAATGTCAGCTATACGCGCCGCCAATAGCGGGGGCACTGCATTTCCAATTTGTTTAGCGATTTCTACTTTTGTTCCTTTAAAAACAAACGAATCAGGAAAGGTTTGAAAGCGTGCGGCCTCTCTGTGTGTTATTGGGCGATCTTGTATCGGATGTAAATATCTTCCTTTTTCCGGCTTAAAAAACTCGGTTCGTATTGTCACGGCAGGCTTATCCCACCAAAGACGACCAAATAGGTCCGTGCCACCGGTTTTTTTTCTAATCCAACACTTTGGTGTTATCTCAGGAGCACGTTTTTGTAAGTCAAAGCGATTCATTCCTTCCTTAGGTATAGCCCTGTATCTTTTTAAACTCGTTTCTGTGGGATTACGGCCAAAATGAAGATCAAGAGGCGGCGGTATTTCTCTTAAGTCAGTATTAGTAGGCTGCGGCAAATCTGAAATCGCATCACGCACAGTTTGCCACTTTAGGGGTGACGATAAAAAATTACCATCAGCTTTTAAATCCAATGTGTTTTGTTTGTAACCATTTCCATTTGGGTTGAAATGTGTTTTCCTTGGCGGGAAAAGGATATTTGGATCACCAATTTTAGAGCCTATAATAATTGCCCTTGTTCTGGTTTGCGGAACACCGTAGTTGGCTGCGTTAAGCTTATCCGAAACCACGCGGAACCCTAATTTCTCGGCCATGCCCACAATCTCGCCATGTTCAAATGTTCCTAATAATTGAGGAACGTTTTCGATAATGAATATTCTTGCGTCACATCTTTCAACAACGTCGAGATATGGGCGCCAAAGCTGCCTACGGGGATCGTCTTCTCGATTTCGATTAAGCAAACTGAATCCTTGACATGGTGGACCACCAATTACAATATCCGCTTTGGGTATTTCCGTATTTGGATTTGCAAGAATATCTACGATATCGCCGAAGATACAATGGTTACCGAAATTAGTATTGTATGTTTCAACACAGTACTTGTTAAAATCATTTGCCCATATTGGTTTAAAATGATGTCCAAAATTTTCTGTAAAACCAAGTGTCATACCCCCTGCACCACAAAAAAGGTCGATAAGTTTAAAGGCTGGTTTATGCTTTGGTAATTCACCATCCGTACGCAATCCATAAGTCTGTTCATCCTCACGAATATAATGAATAGCTGATTCTATCTTTTTATATTTTTTCATTTTATTTAATATTATAATATTTGTTGATTGCTTTGAAAGTAATTATTATATAGTTGATAGCAACCTGTTGTTTTGTAAGTTATCCTTGTATGCATAATAACATACAAGGGATGTCATTAAACACTTTTTTATTATTAGTGGAAAATAATACATCTTCTAAAAAACAATGCAATAAAAAAGAAGTAAGGGATAAAGGCTCAAAGCTTTATCTTGACAAATTGTCCTGCTGAAAAAGAAGGATTGCAGTCTTTCATTTAATCTTATCGAGAAGATTACGGAATGTTTCTATCGGCTGAGCTCCGGTGATTTGATGTTTGTTATTTATGATGAACAGGGGCACACCTGTTAAGCCGATCAATTGCCCTTCTTTTCTGGCTTCGTTCAAGCGTGATGCATAACGGCCATCGCGAACAGCACTGAGAGTTTCCTTTTTATCAAGACCGCTTTTTACAGCAATGTTGGCGATAACATCCGGTTTGCCGATATCCAGTCCTTCCGTAAAATAGGCATGAAACATATTCTCATGAAACAAATCATGTCGGCCCTGATCGCGGGCAAATTCAGAGGCCATTAGCGCTAATCTGGAATTGGAAAGTAGTGTGTGCGTGCCGAAGACAACGCCGACTTCCTTGTCTCGTGTGCGCAGTTGGTTGTAAAATGAAGAGAGATCATAACCCTTGAATCTTTCGGAGAGCAACATTCCCTCGGATGGCGTTTCCGGATGAAGTTCGTAACTCACCCACTGATCATCAATGGCGTATTCTTTTTTCAGCCGGTCGACAATGCCCTTGCCGATATAACAGAATGGTCAGATATAGTCGGAAAATATTTTAAAGTTGATCATTATTGTTTCCCTCTATTGTCGAAAACTTGATTAAATATACTCCCGATTAGTATTCACCGCAAATTATTTTTATGAGAAGAATATTAAGATTGCCACGTCGCCCAAGGGCTCCCCGCGATGACAAGCGGAATTTTTGAATTCCGGCCTTCGCCGAAATGACAGAGGCGAAAAGAAGGATTGAAATATTTTGTCGAAAAACGTAAAAATATTTCCAATAAATCTAAGGTGAAATAATACCGTTTCTAAATCAGAGATGATATTGAGCCGACAACGACGCCAACAAAAATAGCGCTTTGATTTAGAAATGGTGAGGAGGGGTTATGGACAAAGCTGAACAAGCTATTGCTAAATTTATCAGCGGTTATAACTGCGCGCAGTCGGTTCTTTTCTCTTTTTGTGACGATCTTAATTTGGATAAAAATAAAGCTCTGAAGATAGCTTGCGGGTTCGGCGCGGGCATGGGAAGAAAAGAGGAAGTCTGCGGCGCGGTGAGTGGCGGGATATTGGTAATCGGCGCTAAATACGGCAGAGGCGAAAATGAAGACCGAAAAGTAACCGATAATACCTATGTAAAAATAAGAGAACTTATGAACCAGTTTGCCCAAAGGCACGATACTTATATCTGCCGCCAATTGTTAAATGGCTGTGAGTTGACAACAGAGGAAGGGCAGAAGAAATTCAAAGAAAGCGATTATCTTAATAAAGTATGTAAACCGTGCGTTAAAAGTGTGGTAGAAATACTTGAAAAAATATGTTTTGCAGCAGAAAATATTCCCCCAAAATAAACTATGTTTTCCTGAACAAAGATAATTATTCCTCAAACAAAAAGTGCAAATAATTCGATGCCGGTGATCATCGTCTGCATGCTTATAACTTTCAGTCAAATTATTGCGATAGTAAACAAGTCTTAAGTAAAACTTTAATAATAATTTGTTTGATTTTCGCGTAATATTATCGTACAGAATACCGCATTCAACGAACAACTTTTGGAAGTTTGGTATGTAGAAGGTTATGTGTATTAATTGTTAAAGTTCGAGCTGATCTCATTTAACAGGAGATACGGAAAAGAATGGATAACATAAATAACGATACACAACAGGAACAGTTGCCAGCTCACAAAGACGATAAAGCTGGAGACGCACTTCCTAAGCACATTAATGCCGGAGGTCCGGCGCAGGCGATTACAGATCCGGGAAGACGTGACCGACAAGCAGTGGTGGTAATTCATGGCATCGGGGAGCAGCGCCCCATGGACACTTTGCGCTGTTT
The DNA here is from genome assembly GCA_002327415.1 of Smithella sp. UBA2180. GTDB lineage: Bacteria > Desulfobacterota > Syntrophia > Syntrophales > Smithellaceae > Smithella. The sequence goes on along the minus strand of DCVU01000049.1, from coordinate 1,430 downwards.
TGTTGATGCGGTGCTGGTTAACGATCATAAAGGGCACATTAAATACCGCAATAAGCCGGACGCTATGAACGAACTGTTTGAAATGCGCTGCCTGCAAATGCCTTCAAACCGTCAGGCATATGAGCCCTTGACTGATTTCTATGAGTATTACTGGGCTCATCACATGCAGGGTTCGAGGTATGCACAGGTGACAAGCTGGTTGGTGGGATTGATGCTGCGACGCCCGAAAATGATACCGTCAGCCCTGAAACCGGTTTATTTTGTGAGTTGGGTCCTGGCGATAATTGCCATGGGATTTTGGGTTTGGGGATTTATTTCCGCCGGCACCGGTGCACCTTCTTTTATTAATGGAATATGGCAGCAAAAGTGGCTGTTTGCCAGCGGTCTGGTGATTAATATCATCCAGTGGGTTGGGTCGCATATCCTGCTGGGTTACGTGGCGGATGCCGCGCGCTATCTGACGCCAAGCCCTGACAACATTGAAGCCAGAAACAAGATTCGCTCTGAAGGCATCAATCTTTTGCGAACTTTGCACAACTCGGGCAAATACAGGAGGATCGTCATTGTGGGGCACAGTCTCGGTTCGGTAATCGGCTACGATATTATCCGCAATCTGTGGGTGGATTTGAGAAAGCCCGATAACGTCTATCCCCGCAAACAATCCGAGTTGAAGAACTTCGAGCAGGAGGCAAATGCACTGGAGGAAGGAGAAGTAACACCTGCCAAGATAGAAACGTTTCAGCAATGCCAGCACCGTCTCTGGCAGGAGTTTATTGAGGTAGGCATTCCCTGGCTGATTACCGATTTCATAACGCTTGGCTCACCTCTGGCTCATGCTCAACTGCTTATGGCAGATGATCAGGCGGATTTTGTCCGCAAAAAGGCGCAATATGAGTATCCCTGTTGTCCGCCAGATGATGGCGACAAACTGTACTACCCTCAGCAGTATCGATTTTATTTGGGAAGCGAGAGTTTTATTCGCAATGTGTTTATTCCTCACCATGGCGCGCCATTTTCGTGCACTCGCTGGACCAACATGTATTTTCCTTACCGGAAATTAATCCTCGGCGATTTGATCGGCGGTCCTCTCAATGGAGTTTTTGGAAAGGGCATCCGCGACATCGCTGTCGTCCCCTCGACTGGTAAATGCCTTGATCGTACATTGATTTCTCATGTATGTTATTGGACCTGCGGCAAAGAGAATAAAACGGCTCTTTCTCATCTTAAGTGGGTAGCCCAACCTTACTGTAGTCCAGTTTTCCTGTAAGCATATAGATCATGGTTTTAAGGTTCTTAAAGGTTCTGTAGCCTCTAGCCTTTGCCTTGGCTGCCTGAACGAGGCTGTTGAGGCCTTCCAGTATCCCGTTATTGATCCTGCTTTTGTACCAGCGCAACACGCCTGACCAATGACGCTTTATCGTCTTGGCCGC
>DCVU01000001.1 GCA_002327415.1 Smithella sp. UBA2180 | reverse complement strand
GTGTTCACTTTATGGCGGAAACCGCAAAAATATTATCACCGCAAAAAATTGTATTACTTCCTGACAAAAATGCGGGCTGTCCGATGGCTGATATGATTGATGCTGAAAGTTTAAAAGCTCTTCAGGCCAAGCATCCTGATGCGGTAACCGTATGCTATGTAAACACTTCCGCCGCAGTAAAATCTCATTGCGATTATTGTTGCACTTCCGCCAACGCCGTAAAAATTGTGCAGAATATTTTACTCAATCATAAAGACAAGGAAATTATTTTTATTCCCGATAAATATCTGGCCCAATACGTTTCGGCGCAAGTGAAACATGATTTTATTATTTGGGAAGGATATTGCCCGACTCATGCTAAAATCTTACCGGAAAATATTCTACAAGCAAAAAAACTGCATCCGAAAGCCAAAATTATTACACATCCGGAGTGCAGACCGACAGTAACCGCGCTCGCCGATGTTGTCACTTCCACTGAAGGGATGAGCAAATATATCAAAAAATCTCAGGAGACGGAATTCATTATCGGCACGGAAATCGGTATAATTCACAGGATGAAAAAAGAAAATCCGAATAAATATTTTTATCCGGCAACAGAAAAGGCCATTTGTCCGAACATGAAAAGAATTACTCTGGAAAAAGTTCTCTGGTCGCTCGAAGATTTATCTCATGAAATTATAGTGGAAGCAGATATTATAGAAAAAGCAAGGCTCTCCATAGAGAGAATGATGCAAATAGTTTAAATTTACTTTGTTCCAAATATTGTAGCAAAAAAGCAAGGGCAAATAATAATGAAGAAAAAGATTATTACCTCAAGCAAATTCCCTGTTTCCGGGCCATATTCCGCTGCCGTGGAAGTCAACGACATTATTTTTATTTCGGGCCAGTTACCAATTGATCCGGTAACCGGTGAAATCATCAACGACATTAAAACAGCCGCCAGACAAGTGCTCATAAATATACAAACTATCCTCGAAGAAACCGGTTTGGATATGTCCCATGTTGTCAAGACAACAATCTTTTTAAAAAATATTGTTGATTTTTCCGTCGTTAATAAAATATACGCCAGTTTTTTTCCAAAAGATCCTCCGGCACGCGCAACCATTGAAGCAAGCGCTTTACCTAAAGGAGTGCCGCTGGAGATCGAAGCGATTGCAGTAAGAAAATAAAAGTATGTAAAGATATCCTATCTGTAGCTTTTTTTCACTGCTTGCTTTTTAAATTTCTTCTCACCGAAGATCAGGTCTTGTTTCCTAATAAAGACCTCTGTATCCGGCGGCACAGAATTAGTCAGCCAGACGTTTCCGCCGATAACCGAGCGCGCTCCGACTACAGTATCGCCGCCTAGAATGGTAGCGTTGGCATAGATGATTGCATCATCTTCAATTGTTGGATGACGTTTTTTATTTCTCAAAAGCTGGCACTCTTCTTTGGATAGAGACAAGGCTCCCAAAGTAACGCCCTGATATATGCGTACTCGATTGCCTATAGAGGATGTCTCACCAATGACCACACCTGTCCCGTGATCGATGAAAAAGCTCTCTCCAATTGTGGCTCCCGGATGAATGTCTATACCGGTGCGACTGTGAGCAAATTCGGTAATGATGCGGGGAATCAGAGGTACTTCACTGCTCTTAAGTCTGTTCGCAATACGGTAAGCCATTATTGCCCATACTCCGGGATAACTGAATATTATTTCATCGTAGCTTTTAGCTGCCGGATCCCCATCGTAGGCCGCGCGGATATCTTTGGCCAGAAGCTTTCTTAACTCAGGAAGGCCGCGTAAAAATTCTATCGTTATTTTTTGACCAAGTTCCTCGCATTTTACACAAGGCTGATTGTGACGAATACAGTCATGCCTTATCGCCAGAATTATTTGTTCGGAAAGAACCTCGAAAAACGCTGTTGCTTCCTGTCCCAGATAATATTCCAGGTTTATTTGATCGAGCCGTGTATTGATGAAATAGCCGGGATAAAGGATACGGGCGGCACGTCGCAGAATATCAACAACTGCCATTCTATTGGGTATTGGTTCTGCACTGACATGATCGAAACAACCATCCTTATTGCAGGATGATACCAGCTTATCAACCACATCCGGGATTTCGGTCCTGGCATGTCTGGTTATCTTAATTTCTTCTTTGCATTCTTTGTTCCATTCAGAGCTCTTCATGGCTTTTTTCACCTTTTTATCAAAGTCTTTTACAGAGTCGTCACTTACTTGCGCAAGAAGACTGCGCAGTATTCCAGTATGGCGACATGCCCCTTAGTCTTTCAATGATTGCCGGCATTTTATCGATTACAAAATCAATTTCCTTTTCGGTATTGTAAATGCTTAAGCTAAACCGGATCGATCCATGAGCCATGGTGAAGGGAACTCCCATCGCCCGTAAAACGTGAGAAGGCTGTAATGATCCTGAAGTACAGGCCGAACCGGAAGATGCACATATGCCCAGTTCATTCATCAACAAGAGGATTGCTTCGCCTTCGACATATTCAAAACTGATATTCGTTGTATTGGGCAAACGATTAACGGTATCGCCATTGACTCTGCTTTGGGGAATCCTTTTCAGAAGTTCTTTTTCCAACTTATCCCGCAGACGTTTCACTTCCGTATTTTCTTTTTGCATATTCTTATCTGCAAGTTCGCAAGCTTTACCCAAACCGATTATGCTGGGGGTATTTTCAGTTCCGCCACGGCGTCCTTTTTCCTGATGCCCTCCAATAAGAAAAGGAGAAAACCTGGTGCCGCGACGCACATAGAGTATCCCAATTCCTTTAGGTGCATGGAGCTTGTGCCCCGATATAGAAAGCATATCAATAACATTATTTTTCATGTTAATTGGAATTTTGCCGGCGCTTTGAACAGCATCAGTATGAAATAAAACTCCTTTTTCATGTGCCATTTGAGCCGCTTTTTCTACCGGAAATATTACGCCGGTTTCATTATTTCCCCACATCAGGCTAACCACAGCGGTATCAGGCGTCAGATTTTTTTCCAGATTTTCCAGATCCAGTAATCCATTTTTATCTACAGGCAGTTCGGTTATTCGATAGCCCTGCGTCGCCAATTGAGCGCATAATGCATGAATTGCGGGATGTTCCACACGGCTGGTTATGATATGCTTTTTATCCGGACGAGTTGCCAGCGCCGACCGGATGGCGGCATTATCACTTTCCGTACCACAACTGGTGAAAATGATTTCTTCCGGCAACGCACCCAAAAGCGCCGCCACCTGCTCACGCGCAATGCGAATTTTCTGGCCGACCTGACCGCCAAAACTGTGCATGCTGGAAGGATTACCGTAAAGCTCACGAAAATAAGGCAACATTGCCTCCAATACATCTTCAGCAACCTGGGTTGTAGCATTGTTATCTAAATAAATTGTATTCATTTAGCGACCTCCTCCACTACTATATCCGGTGAAACAAGTTCTTTAAGACGATGTTCCACAAAATGTTTCAGAGTAATGTCTGAAGCTTTACAAGTAGAACAGGCGCCGCGGGTGGCCACAATAACCCGATTACCGATAATATCAATAATTTCTATGTCACCGCCGTCATGTTTCAGCGAAGGCCTTATTTCCCGTTCAATAGTCTCTTCGATCAGACGGATTTTTTGAATATTGGTTAGTTTCGGCTTGGTATCAGTTTTCGGTTCACTACGAACCTGATCAATGATTTGCTGAATGGCATCATGGCAATTACCGCAGCCGCCGCCCGCTTTTGTATAATTGGTCACATCTTCCACAGTGGAAAGATTATTTTCGCGCACCGCCCGTTCAATTTCTTTGTCGGTTACACCGAAGCATTCGCAAATAATTCTTGCTCCTGCCTCTAGGGGCGGAGCGCCGCGGTAATTTTCCACCGCTTTTTCCAATGCCTGTTTACCCATGACGGAACAGTGCATTTTTTCATCCGGAAGACCCCCCAAATAACCGGCTATATCCTGATTAGTGACTTTTAGCGCTTCTTCCACTGTCATCCCTTTGATCATTTCCGTCAGAGCTGATGATGAGGCTATGGCGCTGGCGCAACCAAATGTTTTGAATTTAGCATCCTTTATTCTTTTATTCTCATCCAGTTTAAATGTAAGCTTCAGCGCGTCACCGCAGGCAAGGGACCCCACTTCCGCCACGCCATCCGGATTTTCAATTTCACCGACATTGCGAGGGTTGAGGAAATGCTCCTTCACTTTATCCGTATATTCCCACATAAAATGCTCCTTTTATTTTAACTGAATAAGTCATTCTTGCAATACAACTAAGATTTATTCTTTTTAAATGCAAGACGTTTTCAATAATATAAGGCAATATATCATCCTGTCAATAAAAAAGCCCTCTTTTCAAAAATCAATTGCAGGCATTTTTTAACTTGCCGGCAAAAAAACAGCTCTTGACTATGGCGCTGCTTGCTGTCAAAACATCAACAATAATATTAACGGAGCAACTCTATATACTAAGGGAGGTTAAACAAATGAAGATAATCGGCATTAATGCCAGTCCCAGAGGATCTATGAGTCAAACCAAAAAACTGGTTAAAGCCGTTCTTGACGGAGCACGATCTCAAGGCGCTACCGTTGAACTGGTCGATCTTTGCAGATTGAAGATGGAATACTGTAATGCCTGCGGCATCTGTTATAAAAAAGGTAAATGTGTACATAAAGACGATCTTCAAATTCTTTACAAAAAAATTCTTGCCGCCGATGGCCTTGTTATGGGTTCGCCCAACTACTTCCATTCGGTAACTGCACAAATGAAAACCCTGTTTGACCGCATGGCAGACGCGGTCCATTGTCAATTATTGACCGGTAAATACACTGTTAACGTAGCAACGTCAGGAGGCATCGGACAATATAAACAGGTTCTCGATTACCTCAACGAAATCATGCTTAACTTTGGTTCCTTCATCACCGGCAGCACCGGAGTATCAGCAAGACAAGGAATAAAAGCCTTAGCAAACACAGGGGCAACGGCCTTTAGACTTGGAGAAGTCCTTGCCGACGATATCAGTAAAAAGAAAATTTATATAAAACAAAACAAACGATTCAAGGACAACAGAAAGTATTTTCAAGATTT
>DCVU01000087.1 GCA_002327415.1 Smithella sp. UBA2180 | reverse complement strand
GCGGCCAAGACGATAAAGCGTCATTGGTCAGGCGTGTTGCGCTGGTACAAAAGCAGGATCAATAACGGGATACTGGAAGGCCTCAACAGCCTCGTTCAGGCAGCCAAGGCAAAGGCTAGAGGCTACAGAACCTTTAAGAACCTTAAAACCATGATCTATATGCTTACAGGAAAACTGGACTACAGTAAGGTTGGGCTACCCACTTAAGATGAGAAAGAGCCAAAAAGATCTGCATTATTTATTCAAATTGTCAGGGTAGGGGCATTAATACTTTCCTTCACAAACATGATGTCTTCAACGGGACCTATGAAAATCATCTCTTTGAGAATTATCATATCATGGGAAATAGACTGCCATTGCCTTTTGATCTATTGAAGAAAGCCGATCTATTTATATATCAGCCTCTTAAAAATAAACATGGTCAGTACGCAACGGATAATGTTAAAAACTATCTTCCGGCAGCATGCAAGAAGATTTCTTTCCCGTATATTTACAATGATGCATTATGGCCTCTTTATGAGGACAAGGATAAAATTGCCGGTGAAGAAATAATCCTGAATTTGATTGAAAAAGGCCATTCTTTAAAAAGAATCATTAATATGTTTTGCACAGAAGAGATTGATTTTGAGTTCGGAAGACGATTTCAAAAATCCATGGAAATTTTAAAGCAACATGAAGCTATAACCGATCTTAAAGTAGTAGATTACATCATAAAAAAATATAAGCAAAGAGAAATTATTTTTGACTCAGAATCATCAAACAAGTAATTTTTACATATATTGCACAAACCAGATATTAAGACATCTGGGATTTTCTGCTATGGATTCTTCTAAACATTTTCATCCTAATGAAGCCGGATTGCCGGATTGTTGGCCCCAGTCTCCCTATGAGGCAAAGTATTATAAATATGAGTATCACTATAACTGGAAAACTTTTCATCCGGAAAAAGTTGATAGCAACTGGCATAAATTTCATATAAAACTAATTGGAAAGATTTTTTTGAGAAAACAACGTTCACTTTCTTTACCGTTTACAAGGAAATTATATCTTCGGTATAGGATACAATTAAGTTTATTAAAGGGGAATGGTTATACCAAGTAGCTATCATTTGCTCGTGTATTGATTAATCTGCCACAGAATATTTATCATTGCGAAGAATATAAATAAATAAACGAGCTGTAAACCTATCATAAGATCCACGAACATTCCCTGAATGAACAAAGACAGGCCGCAGGCCATAATACACAACGACCAATTTCTTACAAAATTATCCTTTTTATCTCTGCACAACAGCCAGCCAACCCGGAAAAACATATAAATACAATAAAGAAAAAGACAGACTCCGACAAAACCGGTCCGCACAGTCAGATCGATTAGTGTGTTATGAGGCTTAAAAAATGATTTGTCATTTTTAGATCCGGCAATGCTAGGCACTATAAAATTATTTTGAATAAAAAAATCACGGTTGTAACTCTGCATTCCATAACCGATTCCGCCAACAGGGTATTTTTTTACTACTTGCAAATAAGCGTGCCATATGGAGAAGCGATTTTCTTCTACTTCCGCGACAACCGCATCCTGCAGTTTCTGAACATGAAGCTTACTCTTAAATGGTGTGATTACTATCAACGACAATAAAAACAAGAGGGCAATGGCAGTTATTTTTTTTTGTTTCGTAAAAAGAAAAGCTATGGGAATAATCAATCCAAGCAAAGCGCCTTTCGTTCCGGAAAGCACTACTGCTGATATGGCCGAAATTACTGACAGACATAGAAATAATTTCTTCGAAATACCCGATCCGGTAAAAAGCGTGATAGCTATAAACAAGGCAGGAACAGCTAAAAACCCGATGTGATTAATATCAACGCCTGCTTCGGGAAGCCCAAAACGGCTCCGCAGCGTACCTCCGCTGAGGAAGTAAAAATAAATTATTCCGCCAATTGAAAATATCGTTATAGAAATTACAATAATCCAGGATAAAATGATAAATAGTCTTTTGGATTTAAAGTAGTTGACCAGGAGATAAAATATAAACAGATACTTGAGTAAATGTGCATAGAAATCATGAAAAGAATTACCTTTGTTTAACGCAAAGGGAATACAAATAAATACCCAAAGGCTGAACAACATGAAAGGGACAGTAAACGGTGATGCAAAGGAAAAATGAGTTTGCCTGCGAAGGATAAGCAGCAGCAGAAGTCCGGCAGAGAGATAGAACGAGATTTCCTGAAAGGCGGTGTTGAAGGGGCAAGGAATGATAAAAATAAATATACCCAACACAACTGGAATACAATATTCTAAAATTTTTGAAAGTTCTCTCTCTATTGTCAGGGCGATTAGTTTATCCATCAAAACCTGCACGGCCAAATATTATGGTGAAAGCTTACCTTACTTCACATTTTTAATCAATCCGTTTTCGCAATATACGGGGATCTTTTTCCTGAAAAAATAATCCACATTTGCGCCTTCTTTCCAGTGTTTATCACCTATTTCCTTTGGATGCCAGAGATGTAAAATACGGGCGCTTTTAATAACCGGCGTGCCGCGAAATCCTGCCATCACCAGCCGCAAGGCAACATCCAGATCTTCCTGGCCCCAACCGACGTAGTTTTCATCATATCCATTAATCGATTCTATATCCTTTTTAAATATGGAATAATGACCACCGAAGGTTTGCTTTCTGGGCGAAGCCAAGCGCAACTTTCGCAGTATTCCATAACGGACGAATTCATTATGTTCTCTCAAAATCGGTTTTTCCGGCAATTCAGAATAAATCTGTTCCAGCAAAGCAGGAGACATCTCTCCGGAAAATATTCGTCGTGTCTGTTCTTCTGTCGAATATTTGCAGCGACCCGCGGCAAACCATCCGGGTTTTGCCGCTTTGACGTGACTTTTAATAGCGCCGGGCAAAACGGCAAAATCCGCATCCAGAAAAATGAGATAGTCGCCACTGGCGTGCCGTATGCCATTATTCCGGCAGGCTGCGCGGCGTGCGCCTGCCCTAGGGTGCCAGGCATGAATAATCGGAAAAGGATAATGATTAATAAATGCATTTACTCCATTTACAACCGTCTCGCTGGAACCATCATCTGAAACTATAATTTCATCGAAATCGTCGGAACAACTTTTAAGCGAATTGAGACAATATTTTAAATAATTCAATTTTTCGTAGAAACAAATAATAATGCTAATTTTCATATTCTATTCACAAGTTTTCCGCGTGCAGTTTTTTAAAAGAACCTTTACCCAAGTTGCTTTTTAATACCCATTTTTATCTTGAATAATCTTCTGTTTAAAATAGTTTTTATGCTCTTTCTATAAGGCGGAATTAATATTAATGTTTTATTTCCATCTTTTGACTTATAAGATTTAATTTCATTAGCCACATAAGGGAAAAATTGATATTGATTTAAAATTCTTTCCCTTGCCATTTTCAACGCCGGCAAACGCCTTTCCCATTCATTTTTTTTGAAGGCCGATTTAATTCGATCTATGGCAATCTGAGGCTTGTCTATATCAATTCTAATGAAAGATTCTTCAGGAAAATATTCCTCCAGATTTGTACATCCATAGTAAAACGGAATTGTCCAGGCTAAAAAGCAATCGGCCAATTTTTCAGTCCAGTAATTCGGGCTGCAACTGTTTTCGATGGCCAGAGAATATTTGTAAGGCGCCAGGCCGTCCCATTTATCTTCTATAATCTGCACTGCCCGGCCAAACAGATCAATATCGATGGAATTATTTTTTTGTATAAATTGCAAGAAAGAACGCCGTTTAAAATGCCCGGGCATATCCAGAGCATTGCCCACAATCCAGGAAAGTGTTTTTGATTTTTCAGGAATATTCATTTTAGACAGTTGATCAAAGGATTTGTTGACATGCCAGGGAAGCGCCGGCTGTGAAACTATATATTTAGAATCATCAGACGGAATGTGATGGGTATAAACCCGGGAAAACAATTCATGACTTTCAACCATCCAATCTGTATGTCCCTTCACATAGGGTTCCTGCATCAGTGCCCAGATATTTTCTTTCGGACATTTGACAATGCTCTCACAATTCATATTGTTATTGAGCATTACAACATAATCGCATTCTTCAACAGGAGCAACGGTGAATTGAATATTGTCCCAGATACCCAGCTGATCCGGCGTTTGACGCATAAGATCAGGCCAATCCCAATTTTTTATTATGCGGACAAGTGTCATATTATTTTTGATTTTGCAGTTTCATTTGTGCGGCATCCAACGTGTTCTTCATCAGCATGGCGATGGTCATCGGCCCGACGCCGCCGGGAACCGGCGTGATAAAGGATGCTTTGGGAGCAACCTCATTAAAATCAACATCTCCCGCCAGCTTGCCGTTTTCCAGACGATTGACGCCGACATCAATAACTATCACGCCATCTTTAACCATGTCTGCTTTAATCATATGAGCTTTACCGATAGCGGCGATTAAAATATCAGCCCGCCGTGTAACAGCGGGCAAATCTTTTGTGCGGGAGTGACAAATCGTAACCGTGGCATGTTGGGCCAAAAGTAACAGGGCTATTGGCTTTCCTACGATATTGCTGCGTCCGACCACAACGGCTTCTTTACCTTTCAGATCAATACCGGTGCGGGCAATTAATTCCATGATGCCTTGAGGCGTGCAGGAAATAAACAGCGGCGAGCCGGTTACGAGACTACCAACAT
>DCVU01000061.1:3226-7637 GCA_002327415.1 Smithella sp. UBA2180 | reverse complement strand
TTGTTTTTCCCTGGCAATGGCGTTATTGATATCATCGTAAACTTCGTAGAAGACTAATTTATCTATATTGTATTTTTTTGTAAAACCTTCCACCAATTTATTCTTATGTTCAAAGACTCTTCGCTTTAAATCGTTGGTGACACCTGTGTAAAGGGTTGAATTAATTTTATTCGTCATAATATAGACATAATATTGTTTAGTCATGTCATTATCGCTCTGTCAAAAACAAATCCATAACGCGAGATTGCCACGACGCCTGAGAGGCGTCTCGCAATGACTCCTTTCTCACTTTTAGGGCTGTTCAAAAATGTCCAGATGCAAGGCTCCCGAACCCTGAGAAGTGAGGCATATTTTTTTATACGCCGCAACGACGAAGGGTGAGGGAAACGCCGCAGACCATGGTGCCCTTCAGGGTATGGGCGTTTTTCAACAGCCCTGCTAGAGGAAGAGGACTGGCTCGCGCAGGATTGATTCTCGCGCTTTATAAGCGCACGCTGCAACTTCCGGATGCGTATCTTTGAGCGCGGCTATTTGCCGCAGATTATCCGCTGTGCGTAAAATCAGCGTTGCCATATCTCCTTCCGCGATTCCCGTGGCTTTGATGACGGAATCCCAACTGTGCCCCTGCGCCCAGNNTAAGCGGCCGCACGGCAAGCGCAACTTTTTTGAACGACAGCGTGAGTTTCGGCGGCAAATCTTTTACGGTTAACTTCATATCGTCATCACGATCATAAGCGAAAAACGCGACAACGGCTGCAAGAAGCTTTTCGTTTTCTTCAGGGAAAGCATTCTCGCGCAGACACTGCGCCACCAGTAGAGGATAATCCAAACGCAACCTTGATGCCCAATGCCCATCTTCAGTCAGCGCTCCGGCTTCAGTCACAAATCCTTCTTTCTGCAGAAATTTAAAGTGGCGCGAGAAATCTTTCCAGAGCGATTTTGCAGCGGAAAAATCCGCGCCATGATGCCGGATATTTTGCTGATAAGCCGCGAACGACCTCTCGAATATTTTACGAATGTCCTCCGGTGTCTGTGATAAAAGCAGATTCAAAACCATCGCGAAATCATTTTTCAATTGGCTGAAAATATCTTCCGGTTTCTGAAACAGCAGCCGTCGGACATGGTTCAAATCCATAAATCTACCGGCAATTGCCAGCATAAAACCGATGTTATCCTGTCCACGGCGTCCCGCCCGGCCGGTCATCTGGCTAAATTCAGTGGCTGTCAGCGGATTAAAATCATTCCCGTTAAATAAATCAGAGTTAAAAAGCACGATGGTTCTTGCGGGGAAATTCACCCCCGCGGCAATTGTGGATGTGGCAAATATCACTCGCAGATGCCCGCGATTCATCATTTCTTCCACGAGCATTTTCCAGGCTGGCAACTGCCCGCCGTGATGAGCAGCAAGTCCCCAGGAGCGCAACGCTTTCAATTGCCGGTGATTGGCAAACGATGGAAAACGATCGAGCAGTTCATAGAGAGAATCATTGAATCCCACGGAATTTTCCGGAGACGAAAGCGTTCCCCGCGCAGTGAGGGCCGCGTCGCATTCTGCGCGTGATTTCAAAAAAAAGATGGCCGGCAGAAGATTGAACCTCTCCAGAATTCGGATAATGCCGATGTAATCCGGAAACATTGCGCCGCGTAATCTTTTATCATTCGTTCTTCTTAAAAACTCCGCAACCGTCGGCGAGACTTTTTTCCCGTCCAGAAAAGGATGCAGACAGCCGGAAGGATGCAGAAAAAGAGGATACAGAGGCACGGGACGTTTTTCCTCCCTGATGACCACGCATGGTTTTTTGCGGATGGATTCCAGCCACCGTGCGATTTCCTCGCCGTTGCCGATAGTCGCCGACAAAAGCAACAGATTAATCCGCGCCGGAAGATAAATCATTATTTCTTCCCAGACAACGCCGCGATCAGCATCGCCCAGAAAATGCGCCTCATCCAGAATTACCAGATCGCATTTTAAATCCAGCCCCTGATGCATGGCATCGTAGAGCTGATTGCGCAGTATTTCGGTGGTGCCGACAATGATCGGCGCTTCGGTATTTTCTTTCGTATCGCCGGTAATGATGCCGACATTCTCCGGATCGAAATGCAGACCGAACTCCACCCATTTGGAATTGGAAAGCGCTTTCAGAGGCGAGGCGTACCAGGCGCGTCCGCCCTTTTCCAGCACTGACAAAATCGCTTCCCGCGCAATCCATGTTTTGCCCGAACCCGTCGGCGCGATTACCAGACAATCGGTTTTTTTGATCGCATCCAATGCTTTAATTTGGAAATCATCGGGAACAAAAGGGGCGGGATGCGGCTTACCTATTTTGGCCAGAACATTTTTAAGAGAAGATGCTATTTCCGGTTTGTAATAAGATTCTTTCTGTTTTGATTTTGATTTTCTTCCTTCGGAGGAACGCCTGAAATGAAATGGCTTCTTTTTTCTCTCAATTTTATTCTGCATTTTAATTACGATCTCAAGAAATGATAGAGACGTTGTCATTGCCCAACTTGATTGGGCAATCCAGTTTTATTTAAAATAACTCCTCTGCAAGGTCTCTCCACTCAGGATTTACTTTCTCTATAAGCTCCATCTTCCATTTTCTAGTCCACCGCTTTAACTGTTTCTCTCTTTGCAACGCCGCATTAACATCATTTACAGATTCATAATAGACAAGATTATGGACTCTATATTTTTTAGTAAAAGCGTCGATGAGATTGTTTGTATGTTCCTAAAGGCGTCTCTCTAAATCATTTGTCACACCGATGTATAAGGTGCCATTTCGTTTACTTGCCAATATATAAACATAATATGTTTTATTGGTCATAAGTTCTGGATTGCCCGGTCAAGCCGGGCAATGACATTTTTTCAAGAAACAAGACAGTGTCGTGTAAAAATTCAAAACTAAAATATTAGTTTTGAATTTCGATGATTAAATATTTCTTCTTGCCTTTTCTCAGGCGCAATTCGTTGCGGTCACCAAAATCGGCAAGGGTAATTTTCTCATCAATAGATTTTACCTGCTTCTCCGCGATGTAAATTCCGCCCTGCTCAATCAAGCGTTTGGTTTCAGAGATGGATTGAGTCAATCCCGCTTTGGCGCAAGCCGCGCAAATCTGGATGCCTGTTTCCAAATCCTTGCGGGAAACTTTATAGCGGGGAATGGCCGAAGTGTCGCGGACAGCAGCCTCACGGGGGATAGAACTTGAGGAAAACATATCAGCATCTACAGGACTGGAATGAAAAGCCTCCATTGAAGCGCGCCAGGCGTCTTCAGCCGCCTGCGTTCCATGAGTGATCCGCGTCGCTTCAAAGGCCAGCACAGCTTTCGCCATATTCAGTTGAGCATCGGTAAGTTTTTTGACAATACTTATTTCTTCAAGCGGCAAATAGGTAAAGAGTTTGAGAAATCTTTCCAGATCAGCGTCATCGCAATTGACCCAGTACTGGTAATATTCATAAGGCTTGGTTAAACTCCCGTCCAGCCAGATTGTTCCTTTTTCGGTTTTCCCCATCTTCTGACCAAGCGATGTTGTAATCAGCGGGAATGTCACTGCATGAGCGTCTTTGGCAGCTATTTTGCGGATAAGTTCGGTACCAGCCAGCATATTGCCCCATTGGTCGTTTCCGCCCATTTGTAGTGCGCAGCCGTAATTCTGAAACAGATAAAGGAAGTCATAACCTTGGAGAACCATGTAATTAAATTCGATGAAATTCAGGCCCTTCTCCATTCTGATTTTATAGCTTTCCGCCGCCAGCATCTTGTTCACGCTGAAATGCCTGCCAACGTCTCGCAGAAATTCGAGATAATTAATTTTTGTCAGCCAGTCGGCATTGTTCAAAAGAAGCGCCTTGCCGTCTGAAAAATCAAGGTATTGGGAAAGTTGTTTCCCCAAGCACTGAGCATTGTAGTCAATTTGATCTCTGGTGAGAACCTGGCGCATTTCCGTCTTGCCGCTGGGATCACCGATTAAACCTGTGCCGCCGCCGACAAGCGCGATTGGTTTGTTTCCGTTTTTCTGCATATGCGCGAGCGCCATTATCGGAACAAGACTGCCAATATGCAGACTGGTAGCCGTGGGGTCAAAACCGATATAGCAGGTTACTTCTCCATCCGCGAAAAGTTTTTTGATCAAAGCTTCATCAGTTACCTGCTCAATGAAACCTCTTTCTTTTAGAATTTCGTAGGCGCTTTTCATCAGATTATGCCTCTTATGAATCTTTCAGTTTAATGCTGATTCTTTCAATAGAGTTTGCCTTACCACTGGCCGGATCAATATTTAAAATTACTCCCTGCATTCTGATATCGTCTTTGGCCACTTCAAACTTGTTAGGCATTTGAGTTAGAAATCGCTCAATAATGGTTTCTTTATTGATGCCAATTACCGAATCAAAAGGTCCGGTCATCCCGGC
>DCVU01000061.1:1075-3160 GCA_002327415.1 Smithella sp. UBA2180 | reverse complement strand
ATCTTTTTTTTTGCCGTTACAAAAGGGCAATCAATCGGCTGCATGAAAATCCGGCCGGCTAAATTGAGAACTCCTACGTATTCTCCTGACGCTGTAGGTATCAAAACGCTGCCGGAGCCTGGAGTTGCAGCCGGATAATTGGCCGGCCGCAACAGCTTTTCATAATCTCCGATAAACTCCAGCACTTCCCTTTTATTCCAGATATGATTTCCGGAAGTAAGCACATCAATGTGGCAGTTATAAAGTTCTTCCACATTTTTTTTGGTTACGCCGAATCCAGCGGCGGCATTTTCACAATTGGCAATGACAAAGTCAATTTTCTTTTTGGCAATCAATGGCGGCAGGAGTTCTCTTACCGCCATGCGGCCGGGACTGCCCACTATGTCGCCAATAAACAATATTTTCATTTATCGTTTTCCTTTTTGCCGCCGCATGTAAAATTATTTTGCGAAATCGGAAACACGAGTTTCCCTGATTACGGTAACTTTTATCTGGCCGGGATAAGTAAGCTCGTTCTCAATTTTCTTAACTATATCCTTGCACAGCATCGTGGCGTCATTTTCGGATATTTTCTCATTTTCCACAAGAATGCGGATTTCGCGGCCGGCCTGAATGGCGAAACATTTATCAACACCGTTAAATGATGTGGCTATTTTCTCAAGCCCTTCCAGACGCTTAACGTATGTTTCCAGCATTTCGCGACGCGCCCCCGGTCGTGCCGCCGACAAAGTATCCGCAGCCTGTACTAAAACACCGAGCAGAGTGTTATTACGTCCGTCATCATGGTGAGTCGCGATAGCTTGTGCAATGCGGGGATTTTCTCCAAAGCGCTTGGCATAATCCGCGCCGATAGCCGCATGCGTTCCTTCCACTTTATGATCTATCGCCTTGCCGATATCGTGCAAAAGTCCCGCTCGTTTGGCCTCTTTAACATTCACTTTCAATTCCGCAGCTATAATGCCGGTAAGATAAGCAACGTCCATAGAGTGCTGCAAAACATTTTGCGAATAACTGGTGCGGTATTTAAGAGAACCCAGCAAAGTAATGATCTCGGGATGGATATCATGAACACCAACATCAAAAGACGCCTTTTCTCCGGTTTCCCTGATGATCTGATCAACCTCACCTTTTACCTTTTTAACAATTTCCTCGATACGGCCGGGATGAATTCGCCCATCCTGAATCAATCTCTCCAGTGAAATTCTAGCCACCTCTCTTCTGACCGGATCAAAACTGGATAGAACAACAGCTTCTGGAGTATCATCAATAATTAAATCTATTCCTGTTGCCGCTTCAATAGCCCGGATGTTTCTGCCTTCACGGCCGATAATGCGTCCTTTCATTTCTTCGCTGGGCAGGTTAACTGCCGAAACAGTTTTTTCCGCCACAACATCGCCGGCATACCTTTGAATCGCATAAGCAACTATTTCCTGTGATTTTCTATCAGCGGTTAATTTCGCTTCGTCTTCAATTTTGCGAACAAGCGCCGCAGCCTCTTGCTTGGCATCCGCCTCCATGGTTTGAATCAATATTTTTTTTGCTTCTTCCGAAGACATTCCCGCTATTTTTTCGAGTTTCTCGCTCTGCTCATCAAGAGCGGCATCTAACTTGCGGCGTTTGTCTTCAATGGACTGCTCTTTACTGCTTATTGATTTTTCACGCCCTTCAATACTTGATTCCTTTTGCCCCAACAAATCGGTTTTTTTATCCAAGTTTTCTTCCTTGGAACGAATTCTTCTCTCCCGTGCGTCAAAATCACTTCTTCTTTCCTTCACCTCATCATCAAATTCGGCCTTCATCTTCAGAAGATTTTCCTTTGCTTGAAGGATTGCTTCCTTTTTAATGGTTTCCGCCTCTTTTTTGGCTTCTTCGGCGATACGCACCATTAATTTCTTCGATGACTTGATTTCTCTTGATGCGAGAACTTGTTTCAAAATGAAGCCGATGATAATACCTAAAACAACTGCAACAACCAAAATCACAACTGATACACCAGCCCAAAACATATAATGTTACCTCCTTCTTGCCCCTCCGGAAAATCCATTTCCCGGCCTGATAATCGCATGCCGTTACTGAAGTAAAACA
>DCVU01000061.1:0-1025 GCA_002327415.1 Smithella sp. UBA2180 | reverse complement strand
CTAATTGGGACTATTTCGTAACTTAGCTTTCAATAAAACTCGGGAATCATCCTGCAAAGCTGGGTACATACCTCTGATTATTTTTCCTATTTTTTAAGAGCGGAAAAGACGTTTTGCTGAAAAGCGGGACATGAAAACCCCCGCATATGCCGTGTTAATCGCCATTTTGAACCTTTTTTTACAAGGTGGGTACCCGGTATTGGTTGTTTCAGGCTTTCTGCTCATAGACACAAACTGGGGAAAAGCAGCAAGGCACACCGCAATCAAGAAAAGGTCCCAAGTTCAAAAATGTTGGCTCAAAGACAAATACTAATCACGCACATCGCAGGGGCAAACAAAAATTTGCTAATTTGCATCATCAATCAGTTGAATTAATTTTTCGGCTCTGCTTTCCACCTTATCGCAAAGCTCCCCGTTAACTCCTTTTAATCTTAATAACTCCTCTGAAATGTTTAGAGCCGCCAAGATGGCAACGGTTAAGGTTTTGAGACCATTGCCGGAGCGCAAAACCTCCTCCATTTTTTCATTTACAAATTGGACAACATTGGCCACTTGTTCGTCTTCTGAATCGCTTAAAACAGAAAGCTCCTGCCTCAATACCGTTATTTTGTGACTATTTTTCAAAACACACGCCCTGAGCTTATTTTACTGAATCTATATCTGCGATTAATTCAAGCAGTGAATCTACCCTTTCGCGTACGCTGTTCCTTTCCTCGTCTAATGCCTTTAACTTATCTTTTACCTCTTCTATTTCCGCCTCTTTATTTTCTAATGTTTCCTCCAATATATGAATTTGGTTTTTTAAAGAAACTTTCTCATTAACAATAACTTTAATTTTTTCCTCTAATTTTTTAAATTTTTCCAATTCCATGGTAGTAGTTATCCTTCCTTCATTAAAAAGATTGTGATTTCCCATAGTTTATTTTTTCTTATTTTATGCCAATTTATCTAACTAATGTCAAGTCATTATTTCAGTTTACATCCGTCTCCAACGACCTAAAATAATTATTGAGTTCATTAAGAAT
>DCVU01000024.1 GCA_002327415.1 Smithella sp. UBA2180 | reverse complement strand
CGGAAGCAAAACCGGAAAAGAAAGCGGCTCCTATCAAGCCTGCTGAGCCTGCGAAGGCGGGGAAGAAAGCCCGTACTTCTGAAAAAGATGAATTTGGTTTTGGGGTAAATTCCATAAGCCATGTATTTGCTAAAGAACTCCGGAAAAAACCGATGACAATGAAAGAAGCAAAAGAAGCAAAATGGAACCCCTCCAGCGGAACTTTTTACAGCGCGTTTAAAATCCTGCAAGAAAAAGGCGCGGCCAGCAAAGATGCAAACGGGATTATGTCTTTTAAAAAGAAAAAATAACGCATGACAATCCGAATAAAAATAAGCGGCAAGATGCTACGGCAGCATTTCCAAAAATGCTCCGTAGCTTATATTGAGGATGTTTGCCACGGCCGATGCTGCGAATCTTCTAAAGGACTTTCAGTTGTAGTGCATCAAAATGAAGAACGCAGAATATCTGGATTAGGCGCTAAGATCGAAAATGGGTACATCATACAAGACCATCGTGGCTTATGCCCCTTTAAATCAAATGCAGGCCTTTGCACAATACACGATCAAAAGCCACTTGGATGCAAAGCATCACCTTTCACTTTTAACGATAATAGGACGCTGATTGTCCGTAATCGATACAGGTTACTAAAGTGCTATAAATCTGCAATTGAGCCTGCCCCAGCATATGCAGCACACAGATGGTCATTAATTGCGATCTTTGGCGAAGACATCGCGTCTAAAATTTGCAGGGAAGCTAAAGAAGGAAAAGATGCGATATATGCGGATATGGAACAAAACGTTTTTGATATTTTATGGGGAAATCACAACAAAAGAAATAATAAAAGCTTGGATAGTCTAACAGACAAGGAAAATAATATGAAAAAGAAAGGGCTCAATCTATACGGCACTGATCTTTTTGGGGAAGCAATTACTCCGGCAAAAGGGATTATTTCCCAAAAATTCACATTGCCGCCTTTTTCAGTGTTAAATGCACGGGAAGGGAACTGGCAAAGCAGAAAGAAAAGATGGTTGAAAACGGGCATTAAAAGCGAAATAGGAAGGGGTGCAAGCCCAGGTGGAAGCGCCAGGCCAGCCTGTGATTATTCGAAAAATGAAAGAGGCGACGGCGCTGGAAAGCCTTTAGCACAAACTTTCACAGCTACAAACTGGATGCGTAAAAAAGGATTAACCGGTGGCTGTTCTGACGGTGATCCAGCAGTAGCTTCTGGGACATCACTTTTTGACCCAGTCTTATGCGAACTCATGTATTCATGGTTCTGCCCACCATCCGGTCAGATAATTGATCCATTTGCTGGAGGGAGCGTCCGTGGTATTGTTGCTCATCTTATGGGGTTTATTTATTGGGGGTGTGATTTAAGCCCGCAACAAATAGAAGCAAATAGAATACAGGCTGAAGACATATTAGGCAATGATAATGCACAGCACCCTGAATGGATTAATGGCGATTCATTGCGTTATATAAAAAAAGCGCCTGAAGCAGATTTTCTTTTCAGTTGTCCGCCCTACGGTGATTTGGAAGTGTATTCGAACAATCCAAACGATATATCGAACATGCCTTATGCGGATTTTTTGAGCGCATATCAAAAAATAATTCATAAATCTGTGTCTAAATTACGAGAAAACAGATTTGCTTGTTTTTGTGTTGCAAATTTCAGAAATAAAGATGGTTTTTTCAACGATTTAGTTTCTGACACAATTCAGGCATTCAATGACGCAGGTTGTGCGTATTATAATGAGTTAATATTAATCACTGCTGTCGGATCTCTTCCGATTCGCATAACAAAGCAATTTGAGCTTTCCCGCAAAATCGGCAAAACACATCAAAACGTTCTTATTTTTATAAAGGGCGATCCGAAAAAAGCAACGGAAGAAATTACAAAAGGAGAATAAATGAAAATCAACAAGACAAAAGTACTGGAGCAACTGAACCAGCTCAAGTTGGCACTCGCAAATCGTGACATAATAGAGCACTCGAATCACTTCGCGTTCCTCGGCGATAAAATCGCAGCGTATAATGATGATATCGCCTTATCCGTTCCAACCAATATTAATATCTGTGGGGCAGTTCCTGCGGCTGAATTGATCAAGTTGCTGAACAAGCTGAAAACGGATGAAATTGACCTGGAAATCGAAGGCGGCGAAATGCTGTTCCAGTCGGGCAAGATGAAAGGTGGGATTAAATTCGATCCTGAATGCAAATTACCCCTGGAAGAACTCGGCCAGATGAAAAAGTGGCGCTCAGTTCCCAAAGACTTTTTGCAGGCGGTGAAAACGTGTCTCTTTTCAGCATCCAAGGATATGAGCAAGCCGAAACTCACCTGTGTGCATGTGCTGGAAAACAACGTGGAATCATCAGACTCGTTCCGCATGACCAGAGTCGTTATTCAGGATGCTATCGCTTTTGAAATGCTGTTACCGGCCGCAAACGCGCAGCACCTTGTTAAGTACGATATGGAAAAATACTGCAAGACGGATGGCTGGGTGCATTTCAAGACGAAGGAAAATCTGATCTTTTCCGGCCGCATCTACCTGGAGCAGTACCCGGATTTAACACCGTTCTTTGAGATCGAAGAACCTACCGAAATCCAGTTTCCGAAATCATTGTTGGAATCGCTGGAGCGTGCTGAGGTGTTCGGCAAAGCTGATATCGACATTGACAGTGAAATCGCAGTGAAGATCGAAGACAAGAAAATCACTGTGCGGGGGCAGAACGATATCGGCTGGTCTGAGGAAAGCATGAAGATATCGTATTCCGGCAATCCAATCGAATTCAAGATCCATCCTGAGCAGTTCCGTGACGTGCTGACCAGAACCAGAGTCGTGCATATTGACAAAGGCTGCTCCCGGATCTTCTTTGAAGCAGATGGCTTTTCCCATTTACTGGCGTTGACTTAAAATGGCAAAGCGCGGATTCTTCTCCAGAACGGAAACAGCCTCACTATCCATTGGCAAGCAGGTTCTTTCCTGCCCATCCTGCGGACTGTATAAAAACTGCCAGTCACCCAGGATGGAGCCGTGTGGTGAAGGCAAAAAGCGGATTCTGATTATTGGTGAAAAGCCGGAAGAAGCAGATGATCAAAAGAATGCTTTATGGCAGACGAAAAACGGCCGCTTGCTTGCCAGAATATTAAAGAAATATGGGATTGATCTATATGAGGATTGCAAAAGCATTAATGCAATTTCATGCTTCTCATTTGAAGAGCCATCCGAGCATGCCGTCAATTGCTGTCGTGCGCGGGTCTGGCAAGTAATTAAAGACTTCAATCCATCTGTTATTATTCCGCTCGGTGATGCGGCTGTGCAAACGCTTATTGCGCATAGGTGGAAGGAAGATATAGGCAAGATTGATAAGTGGCGAGGATGGCAAATCCCGGACCGAGAAACGAAATGCTGGATTTGCCCTTCGCTTGCGATTCCATTTGTGAACGAATATAAGAATCATCTTGCAAAAACGATTCTTGAGGACGACCTCAAAAAAGCGGTCCAATACGCCGAAGAAACATATTTATATAGCCCTGAATTCAGTGGAATGCCTGATGAAGCCAGCATGATTCAATATCTGCCGGAATCAGATAAAGCTGATAAAATTCTGATGGATTTCTTCAAAACGAAGCCGGATCTGATCGCTTTTGATTATGAAACGACTGGACTCAAGCCCTACGGGGCAGGGCATAAAATCGCCTGCTGCTCAGTTGCCACGAATGATCAATGTTTCGCGCTTTGGTATCCATACGGATTTAATGCCTTGCAGCGAATACTCCGATCAAAAACCATCCAGAAAACGGCGCATAACATCAAATTTGAGCGTATCTGGACAAGGGTAATACTCGGATATGATGTTCAGAATTGGGGCTGGGATTCGATGGCATCCAGCCGCATAATGGATAATGGCAGGGGCGTCTCGGGTCTCAAGTTTCAGGTGTACGTTAATTTCGGGATTGCCGATTATGATTCCAAGATTGGCGAGTTCCTGAAAGGCGAAGAGAAAGGCAATGGGAACGCATTCAATCAAGTTTTTAAGGCTCCGCGAAAAGAACTTCTCAAATATTGCGGTCTGGACAGTATATTTGGGTATAAGCTATCAATTCGGCACCAACATTTTTTAGGATATAAATAATGGAATACACGGAATTCCTCGAAAGCAAAAAGATAGGATTTGAATCATTCGGAATCGAAGTGGATGAATCCGAATTAAATCCTATGCTGTTTGACTGGCAAAAAATAATCGTTAAATGGGCATTGAAAAAAGGACGCGCGGCACTATTTGAAGATTGCGGCCTCGGAAAAACGCCGCAGCAATTGGAATGGGCAAATCAGATATGCCAAAAAACGCAAGGCAATGTTTTAATCCTTGCGCCGCTGGCTGTATCAAAACAGACGAAAGAAGAGGGAAATAAATTCGGGATTAAAGTTCATATTTGCAAAGATCAATCGGAAGTTAAATCAGGAATCAATATCACCAATTATGAAAAGCTTCATAATTTTGAACCGTCAACATTTACAGGCATCGTGCTGGATGAATCCGGAATCCTGAAAAACTTCGCCGGCAAATATAAGAATGAAATACTCGAAGCATTCCAGCATACGAAATACAAATTAGCGTGTACCGCTACTCCGGCACCAAATGACTATATCGAGTTAGGAAACCATGCTGAATTCCTTGGCGTCTGCTCCCGCTCTGAAATGCTCTCCATGTTCTTCATTAATGACGCAAGTCATACCGGCGACTGGCGACTAAAAGGCCATGTAAAAGAAAATATCTTCTGGCAGTGGATGTCGTCATGGTGCGTTATGCTGTCAAAGCCGTCTGATTTAGGATTTGAAGACGGCGGATTCACGTTACCGGAAATAA